>NZ_CP147404.1:3372500-3647575 GCF_037201805.1 Bacillus sp. FJAT-52991
TTTCAGATTGCGGCATCTTTTTTTCTCCCTTTATGGTATGGTCAAAATCGGTAACATGTCAGACTCTATGGAATCATTGCGTTTCTTGTCTAAGAAACGGATCGTATTGACGATCACTTCTGTTGCATATACCCGCTTCCCATCTTTATCGTCATAATTGCGAGTTTGAATGGTCCCAAGCACGCCAACGAGCGAACCTTTCTGACAATACTTAGCCGTATTCTCAGCAGATTTGTTCCAAACGGTGCAGTAAATAAAATCTGTCTGTGATAAGCCATCTTGATTTCGATATGGACGATTGACAGCCACCGTCATATTTAGCAACGCTCTACCGTCTGCCGTAAAGCGTATCTCGGGATTCTTTGTCAATCGACCAACAAGTGTCACCTGATTAATAATCATTGTTCCCTCCCTTCTCCTAAGATGGCTTCATCATACTTTAATATTTCATATGAAGTAAACTTGAGATATTATCCATTCGTTGTCTCATTTGTTACGCCTGATTGTCCTTTTGAGTAATAAACGTAGTATTCCTCCATACTAAACGTAGGAAATCATTGAGTTTTCATTTTTTAGAAAACTTCTCGTTTGTTTGGTTATTTTTAGATACATGATATAATTTTGTTAAAACAGAAAGGAGCTCGACCTTTCATGAAAACCTTTAAGGTAGCTGGATTTTTTCTGAATGAACCAAATCAATTACGCGAGATCAAGCTAATCGATGGCTTAATTATTAACAAAGAAGATGACAAGCAAGCATGGTTGATTGAATTATTTGTGAGTAAGGACTATGAAGAAGTATTCTCCCACTATCAAAAACAAGAAGATGAAATGAACGTCCAAGTATTAATTTCCCACCCCAACAACGACCCAGCGACCTTTACAGCTGAGATGCGAGATATGAAAACACTCGAAAGCGGAATTAACATTCTCCTTGAAGGAAGATTACAACAAATGCGAACCGAATATGCGAAACGAACATTAGAAAAACTAGTCAAAGAAGGAATAGAAGGCGATGCTTTAATTGAAACCTTCAACCAATCTATGCAACGACGACGCAACGCCCCTGCCATAAAAGAAAATAAGTAAAGTGAAACTTCAATCAGTGGGGGTTTTCTTCATCCCCCACTGATAAAAGAAGAACAAAGGCTAAAGTCGCAACATCCTGTTGCAACGCCTTTGTAACCCGCATCGTGCAGGCCCGAACGGATCGGGCGTTTACTTTAAAAAGCGGAGGGCGTTCGTTCAGAGGCGACAAGCACAAGGCGAATCACTGAAGAGGCGTTCTTTGCCTCATCAGCGATTTGACTTGTGACCTCGAGCTTCTAACGCCCGCAGCTGGATTCGGGCTGTTGATCCCCTACCTACATGCCTACGCTTCTTCTGCCATGTGAGGATGGGGGTCTTACAGCCCGTTAATGCGGGATAAAAAAAACAAAATGCCTGGCTACTTGAGCCAGGCATTTCATATGTTGTGCGAAAGAAGTGATTCGCACAGTTCAAAGAGCCCCTCCCAATGATGGAGCAGCTCTTTAATGTATGTGGGGTGAGACCAGTTCGTCTTTTCCCGTTTCAATAGTTTGTTGAAGCTTTTGGATAATATATTCAATGTCCTGCTTACTATATGATCGATTGGGCAGTTCTTGATCGTATACATGATAGTAAAGAAGAGCGGCGATAGTTAATTCTTTTTCGTCAGCTGGACTTAATTGTTCTTTTTTTTTAACTGATCGGTTAAAAAGTCGATATAGAATTTGGCTTCCGCTTTATAGGAATAATCGTAATCTGTTCCGAGTTCTTTTTGCAATTGATCGAGCGTGTCGATTTGTTCGGTTGTTGGAGCTTCTGAAAATATCTTTTCGACCACTTCATTAATCTTAGCTGCTAATTCCTCATGAAACTCAGGGCTAGATTTGATGTCGTCACTCACTTTGCTGTACCATGAAGAACTGGTGCTAATATATTTTTGCCACTCATTCATAAAGTCCTTAAAATTATAGGCATTTTCATCCCATAATATTTGAGCCATATATTGCTCAAATGCCGTGGTAATTGAACGTGTGATACTTATTTTAATTCCTTGTGATAAGTCGCTTAACATTTACAATAAGTACCTCCTAGAATGTCCTAGCTGAACTTCGATAAATTGATAATATCTTCTACTTTATCACACTGCCAAAGAGTTGACAAAGTTTTTTTCGCAAAACAAAAACAGGGTATGGTAGCCCTGTTTCTTATTCATCTTTATTATCAGCATCTTTCATATCGTTTTGATCTTCTATCGGATCTTCTACTGGTGTATTGTTATCTTTCGTCATATCCCCGTCACCTGGTACATTCTTATCTTCTGATTCTGGATAATGCTCATTGTTCATTTCCTCGTTGACATCTTCTTTCACGTTATTATTGTCATTCACATCATTATTGTCATTCACGTCATTATTATCCTTGACGTTGTCTTCATCATTCACCTGGTTATCGTTGTTTGGCGGCTCATTGTCAGTGGCACATCCAACTAGCATCATGGCGATTAAAGCCGCTCCTCCCAGCAATTGCAACAGTTTCTTGTACATAGTAAAAGCTCCCTTCTTCATTTTTCAATATCTGTAAGTAGCTTTTCCACCTTTTCGAAAAATATTCACAAAAAAACAAGTAGCAATAAGCTACTTGTTTCTTATTTCAATGCAAATGTAATTTCTGCTTCACAAGCTAATTCGCCATTAACTGTCGCAACCGCTTTTCCTTTGCCGATCACTCCGCGGAAACGAAGCATTTCCACTTCTAATCGAAGCTGATCGCCTGGACGGACTTGACGTTTAAAGCGGCACTGATCAATACCAGCTAAAAAGCCGAGCTTTCCACGATTCTCTTCTTTAATTAACATCGCAATAGCCCCTACTTGAGCTAATGCTTCCACGATTAATACGCCAGGCATCACCGGGTAATCAGGAAAGTGACCGTTAAAAAATTCTTCATTTGCTGTTACATTTTTAATACCGACCGCTCGTTTTCCTTCTTCTACTTCAAGAACTTGATCAACGAGTAAAAACGGATAGCGATGCGGAATGATTTCTTTAATTTGCTGAATGTCTAACATACTGTTTCCCACCTTAAAAAAAGCTCTGATATAAAACTTCCACTAAATGGATCCACGTTTGGGGATCAAATACTTCGATTGGATTTCCTTTACCAATCACACTGTAGCCAATTAATGCTCCAATGGTCGCGGTTATCCACAAAAAAAACATAGTCACGATAAAACGTCCAAAAGGCGTTAACTGTGTTTTTGTTTGCGTTGTTTTCTTTTGTTCAGACAATACATCCAATCCTCTCTAGCGTAAGCCGTTGATAAGTCCCATCATTTGGTCAGCTAGCGAAATAGAGCGAGATTGGAACTGGTAAGCGCGTTGGACGTTTGTTAAATCAACCATTTCCTTCCCCATATCAACATTTGATTTTTCTAATGTGCTTTGCTGCAAGGCAATAGCCCCGCGGTCAGCATTCGTTAAATTTTGCAAAATTTGTTCTTCCGGAACAGCTGGATTATCTGGAAGCGCCAATAAATTCGACCCTTTTTGTTCTAGGAACTGAGGCTTGTTGATCGTCACAACCCCTAAGTTAAAGGTTTGACCACCTGCGCGAAGGCGGCCACCCGCTTCTAACGTGATCGGTCCATTGTTCGGATTAAAGGTGATCGTCTGATTATTTTCATCTAATACCGGTCGTCCTTCACTCGTCACTAGCATCACTTCATTTGCATTGACAGGTGTAAGCGAAAAAGAACCATCACGTGTATAATGCACTTTGCCCTGCCCATTTTCTTGTACAAGCACTTTAAAAAATTGCTTTTCTTTAGAAAATGCAAAGTCAAGTGAACGTCCCGTCTGTTGTAAGTTCCCTTGTGTTCCGACCATTTGAGACTGAGCAAGCTTAGCCCCTGTTCCGACACGAATACCATTTGGCGTTAATCGGCCGATGTCATTTTGATGCATGTTATTGACATTTTGATTGATTAATTCAGTGAAAGTAGCTTCACGTCTCTTATAGCCATTTGTATCGACATTGCTAATATTATGGCTAATAATATCTAGTTTTTTCTGTAATTCACTTAACGTATTAACAGATGTAATGATTGTCTGATTCATACAGGTTCCTCCCGAGGTTAGTTCACTCGGCCTATTTCATTGGCGGCCTTTTCCATACTGCGGTCGTAAGCAGTTAACACCTTCTGATTCGCTTCAAACGAACGGTAGGCGGTCATCATATCCGTCATCGTGCGAGCAGCATCTGTGTTCGATCCCTCTAAAAATCCTTGCTGTAAGCGGAATTGAATATTATTTTGTGTATAAGCATTAGGAAGTTCACCATTCTCTAAACGAAACAATCCATCCCCCTGTTTAATTAAAAGGTTAGGATTTTCAGCGTATCCAAGCCCGATTTGACCAACAGGCTGTCCATCTTGCATAATCTGTCCATCTTCTGTAATAGCGATTTCATCAGAAGTAAGCTGGATACGGTTTCCTTGAGGATCGAGAACATATAAGCCGCTTGCTGTTGTTAAATACCCATCTGCATCTTGTGTAAAGTTTCCATTACGGGTGTAGCGCGCTTGCCCATCTGCCCCTTGAACCGTATAAAAAACCATTCCTGCCTGACCCGTCTCTTCATTGACCGGCATATTCACATCCAGTATAGCAACATCCGTCTTCAATCCTGTTTCCCGTAAGTCTCCCTGCATAAACAACGGCTGGGTCTCTTGCATATACACACCCGTTCCAAGCGCTCCAATAGGTTGCATATTCTTGAAGTTTGACCGCTTTTTTGTCGGTACCGTTGATTGGTCTATTCGCTGTAATAGCATTTCAGGGAATGCCCGCATAGACGATTGATCGGCCTTGTAACCCGGTGTATTCGCATTAGACATATTATTCGTTAACATTTCCGTGCGACGCTGTTGAGCAAGCATTCCAGAAGCAGCTGTATAAAAACCACGAAACATTTTTCCACCTCAATTATCTTTACATGATTCCTCTATTATATCATCATTCAGGCGAAACAATAAAATAATCTACGAGGAAGTCAGTTAATTTTTCACACAAAAAAACGAGATGGTTCATCCATCTCGTTCCTAGCTGTTAAGTTTAGATTAATTTCTTCTTAGAGATTTTGTCCATGTTTTCAAGCATAATGCCCGTACCAATCGCCACACAGTCCATCGGATTATCCGCTACTAATACAGGTACCTTTAACTCTTCCGCAAGAAGGACGTCAAGACCATGAAGAAGAGCTCCTCCACCAGTTAAAATGACCCCACGGTCGATAATATCGGCTGATAGTTCTGGCGGTGTTTGTTCTAGTACATCTTTGGCAGCTTGTACAATGACGGCAATCGACTCTCTTAATGCCAATTCAATTTCTTTCGAATAAACAGTTAACACACGCGGAAGTCCAGAAACCATGTCACGGCCGCGAATTTCCATTTCCTCATTGCGGCTGCCTTGATATACAGTAGCAATATTCTTTTTAATCTCTTCCGCTGTTCTTTCCCCGATTAACAACTTATACTCTTTCTTAATATAGTTGAGAATTTCCATATCAAAATTGTCACCAGCCATTTTAATAGAGGCAGACGTTACGATCGATCCCATTGATAATACAGCGACGTCTGTCGTTCCGCCACCGATATCTACTACCATGTTTCCGCTCGGTTGGAAAATGTCCATGCCCGCGCCAACCGCTGCTATTTTTGGTTCTTCTTCTAAATAAACTGTTTTACCACCGCTTTTTTCGGCTGCTTCACGAATCGCTTTTTGCTCCACGCTCGTAATATTTGTTGGACAGCAAATTAAGATGCGCGGCTTTGACATAAGCCCCTTCACATTTAATTTATTCATAAAGTGCTTAAGCATCGCTTCTGTAATATCAAAATCAGCAATCACGCCATCCTTCAATGGACGAATCGCAACAATATTTCCTGGCGTTCTTCCAACCATTCGATGTGCTTCTTCCCCTACGGCAAGTACTCTATTTGTCGTTTTATCAATGGCTACGACTGACGGCTCATTTAATACGATTCCTTGCCCCTTCATATGAATCAAAACATTTGCTGTTCCCAAATCAATGCCAATATCTTTTGCAATCATTCAGATAGTCCCCTTTTCCTCAAAACTTTTTAATTTATTTTGCTGTTATGAATATGTCAATTATCACACGATACAAGTTTTAGTTTCCCAATTTTTTATTTTAGCACATTTTGACCAAAATTGAGGGCAATTTGTAAATTTTTTATGTCATGAAAACGACTTATCCAGCGTGGAGACCTAGTCAATTAGACTTGTTCAACATTTCACAACAGCATACATCAAAAAATCCGCCAGTAGTGGCAGATTTATTTTCCTGCAAATATACGAAGTTCTCTCATTGAACCGCTTCTTCTTTGGCATACTTCCTCTTCGTTGCTTCTCCGCCGCGAAGGTGCCGAATCGACTTGTGATATTCGAGAATAGATTTCACACGCTGAGCCAATTCTGGATGAACCTCTGGCAATCGCTCGGTTAAGTCTTTATGAACTGTACTTTTTGACACACCAAATTCTTTGGCAATCACTCGCACTGTTTTTTTCGTCTCCACGATATACTCTCCGATCTTGATTGTTCTCTCCTTGATGTAATCGTGCACACCGCTCGCCTCCCTCATTGGATGTGAGACATGTGAAATGAGACTCGCTTTCTCTTGAATGTAATCATATTGATCCGTATGTGGCACCTCACACGGAACTTTGTTCGGCAACTAGTCTGCTCTGATTGCTAATAGGTATTTTTTCGTCTAACGATCCCTCACCTCAAACAATCCCTTTTTCTTTGTACAGGTATTATTAACACTATATGATATGTTTTCCAAAATATGCTCAGGAAAGTGGTTTAGATTTTGGAGAGATGTAGGGTGTAATAGGGGAGAGGACTGATTAGGGGGGTAAGGGGGGCTGATTTTTGGCGGGTAGCGACTAATTTCCCCTTTTTGCCGACTGATTTGAGCGATTTACCGACTAATTTCTCCTCTTTACCGACTGATCTTGCTCGTGAACAGCGGACAGGAGGCATCAGAACCCACGATTTTGTTGGAAATCCGACTTGCATGATCATTTCCAACAATCATTGTCATAAGCATACGAAAAGCAGCCCATTATGAGCTGCTTTTATCTTTTAATTGTTCATTTCCGCTATCTGGGTTTTCTGTTCCTTTTGTTTCATCCGTCGCTTCTGTATCGTTCATTTCCGACGTTGTTTTTTGATCTTTCGTTTCTGCTTCTTCGATGGCTGATAGTGGTTTACCGAAGAAATTTTGCGGGTTTAAAGCCATTTGGTCTTTTCGCACTTCAAAATGAACGTGGATGCCTGCTTGTTCGTTGAATAGGCTTTTTCCTGCTTTGGCGATAACGTCGCCTTGGGAAACAGTGTCACCTTCTGCTACTTTCATGTCTTTCACAGATTGATAAGTTGTGACAATTCCATCCGCATGCTCAATTTCAATGACATTACCAAGCAAGGAATCTTCCATTACTTTTGTGACTTTACCGCTTAAAGCTGCGACAACTTCAAATGTTTGATCTTTTTTCATGCCAAACGCGATGCCTGTATTCGGCTGATACGTATTATTGTAGATCACCAGAGAAGCTTCTTGTTCTTTTTCAGATGCATTCTCTTCGTAAAAGCCCGTCTTGATAACTGCTTTGTCAGCATTCTTCACTGGCTTAATCATTTCTTCTACAGTAGAATTCACTTCTTCCGCCGGCTGATCAAATTCTCCTTCGTTAAAAATATTTTCTTGCGTCTCAAACCCTTGCTCCTTGTCTACTCCAGCCATTTGGTACCAGATAATCCCTGAAATTAATAGTGCGGCACTCATTAAGTAGACAGCTGGAAATACCCAACGCTTCTTGAAAAATTGCTGAATTTTTTGGGGGATTGGCTTCTTTTCTCCCTTTCTCATGTTCATCACCTCAACAACCAGTGTGAACAGATTCCTACAAAACTATACATCGTCATTTGGAAATTTTTTATTTTTCCTCAAAACGTAAAAAAAATGCCACAAAACTTAAAAAAGTTCAAAATAAAACATGATAAAATTGTTTATAAAAGGTGGTGATACGTATGAAAATGATAGCAAGAGGCTTGTCCACAATAGCCCCTTTCGTTTATATAATCGCTGTTTGGATCATGTCTAGTTTGCCTCATGATGCCATCCTCTCGCTCCCACAAAACCAACTAGACCGTTTGTTTAAAGAATCTCTTCATTTAATTGAATTTGCCGTGTTATATGGATTGATGGTCAATGCTTTGTTAGCCAACAGTCGGTTTACGAGCGCGACGAATTTAGCGGCTGCTCTCATCGCTTGCTTCTACGGGCTCATTGATGAAATTCACCAAGCGTTTATTCTGTATCGCTCCGCCTCCGTCATTGACGCCATTAAAGATGTGACAGGGGTACTTATTTGCTACTTACTCGTTAACTATAAATATTTTCAACAACCCTCTAGCCGAATTCATCGATGGATGCACAAATTCAGCCATTGGGTAAGCTCTTAACACTCCTTGTTGTCTGCTAGGCAATAAGGAGTTATTTTTTTACAGTCATTATTTCGTTTACATATTGATCGACTTTATCTATCTTTATTTTTTGATAGTAATGATGAATAATTTGTTGGTGATTTTTCCCTTCCTTCGCCATGCCATTTGCTCCATACTGACTCATACCCACGCCATGGCCATAACCTTTCGTTGAAATAATCACCTCATCATCTTTCACTATCCAGCTAAAATCAGAGGAAGGCAATTGAAGTTTTTCCCGTACTTCTCTGCCGGAAAGCTCCTTGTTACCAATTTTCACTTTCGCAATCCGCTGTCCTGACGTTCGTTCCATAATCGTTCCTGCTTCCTGACCTTCGTTAATAGAGACACCAAGCTTACGTTCAAATTCACTAAGGGGTAATTGTAATTGCGTGCGATATTTGGGCGAGTGTTCATCCCACGGACTCTTCACACTTTTTAAATAAGGAAGCGGTTGACCCCAATAGTCCTCAGAATTTTCCGTGTACCCGTTGCTTGTTGAGAAAAAAGAAGCGGTAATGGGCGCTCCATCGTGAGTGATAATTTCTCCCTTTGTTTCTTTCACAGCTTCATTAATCTTTTTCCATTTCCACGAAAAGTCGTTGCCCCATATCTTTTTCAGCTCATCTTTCGTTTTAAACACTTGATGATTGACCGTGTCGGTTACATGGGCTTGGCCTTTGCTCACTGTTTTTCCATTCGTCATATGCTTAATAATAAATGTTCTTGCCGTTAACGCTTGTGCCTTGAGAGCCTCTTTTTCAAACTCTGCAGGCATCTCAGCAGCAACCACGCCTGCAACATATTGTTCTAGTGGGAAGTTCTCTATTTGTTGGCTTTTTGAACGAAATACGGCCACTTCTACCGCAGGTTCTTCAGCAGGGGCATTCGGTGTCGTCTTGTTCGTCTCTTTCATCGCAACCTCCTCTTCTTCTTTAGGAGAAAAGGTGAGGACAAGCAAGGAAGGAATGACGATGGCTGTAAAGAATAGAGCAGCAATAATAAACCATAAAGAGTGGCGCTGTTTTTCCATTAATCCGAGGCCTCCATCCATAAATTGAGCAAACGGCTCAATAGTATAAATATGGTTAGTAATGAAGGATTATCCCGAAAAAATATTCCTTTTTTATGAATAAAAACGAGGTGTTCCGTATAATAATATCAATAGTATTAAAACTTATACCAAAATAAAAAAGCCTAACTCCTTATAAGGAATTAGACTCTTCATCATCATTAAGCGTTAATATCCGTCACGACTTTTTCAGCCACTGTTTCTTCTTCGCTCACACGTGTAATATCTGCACCAAGTGCCGCCAATTTGCCATGGAAGTTTACATATCCACGATCTAAATGCTTCAACTCAGTTACACGAGTATAGCCATCTCCAATTAATCCAGCTACGATTAAAGCCGCGGCCGCACGAAGATCCGTTGCAGCTACTTCTGCTCCTTGAATTGTCGCAGGTCCATTGATCACAACGGAACGACCTTCGATTTTAATATTAGCATTCATGCGACGGAATTCCTCTACATGCATAAAACGGTTTTCAAATACTGTTTCTGTAATCATGCTTGTGCCTTCCGCTTTCAATGCTAATGCCATCATTTGCGACTGCATATCTGTCGGGAAGCCTGGATGAGGCATCGTCTTAATATCGACTGCTTTTAGTTTTTCAGGTCCAATAATACGAAGTCCTTCTGCTTCTTCAATCACTTGCACTCCCATTTCTTTCATCTTAGCAATTAAAGAAGACATATGTTCAGGAACAGCATTTTGAATAAGTACGTTTCCGCCTGTAATCGCTGCAGCTGTCATAAATGTGCCTGCTTCAATGCGGTCAGGAATAATCGCGTGGTCTGCCCCATGAAGTTCTTCCACACCTTCAATACGAATCGTTCCTGTACCAGCACCGATCACTTTTGCACCCATTTTATTTAACAAGTTCGCTAAATCAACAATTTCCGGTTCCTTTGCACAGTTCTCAAGCACTGTTGTACCTTCCGCTAATGCAGCAGCCATCAAAATATTTTCGGTTGCTCCTACACTTGGGAAATCTAAATAAATTTTAGCACCTTTTAATCGCTTGCTCACTTCTGCTTCAATGAAACCATTTTCCACACGAACGACAGCACCCATTGCTTCAAATCCTTTTAAATGCTGATCAATTGGACGTGAACCAATCGCACAGCCTCCAGGAAGCGCTACACGAGCTTTACCCGTACGCGCTAACAATGAACCCATGACTAGTACAGACGCTCTCATTTTGCGTACATATTCAAAAGGCGCCTCAACGAATAATTCATCAGATGCATCAACAACTACTGTATTGTTTTCAAATGATACATGACAATTTAAATGGCGTAAAACTTCATTTATTGTATATACATCAGAGAGAGTCGGTACATCCCGAATCACACTCTTTCCTTTACTAGCTAATAAGGTAGCGGCGATTACTGGTAGAACTGAATTTTTTGCACCTTCTACTTTCACAGTTCCACTTAACTTTTGTCCGCCGCGGACGATAATTTTATCCAAGGTATTCCCCTCCGCGTCCAATTTATATATTAATATTCAGTCGTGATGATCGGTGTGCCTATAACAAAGTTTGTCTTAGCGCCCGATCTGTTTTTTCTTAACCCAATTTGCACATTCATTTGATGTGATGGCAACGGAAGGCCTTGATTGAAATGCTCTGAGTACGCTGATAAAGAATAAAAATTCTCTTCAGAAACAACTTCCAATTTCTTTGCTTTCCAGCCGTTAATTAATCCAGAAAACTGCTTCGACAAAACTCCTTTAAGTGTACCATCAAAACTTCCTTTAATACAAGTAAAAACTCGAGTAGATTCTTGGAAAAATTGTGAATAATTTTTCGCAAATTCCCTTTTCATAAATGTTCTTATTTGATCCTCATCTGTAGAAATAACTGTATAGAGAAGAAAATAATGACCCTCCTGTTGGCCTGTAGATACGATCTGAAACTGTTGACGTAGCTTTCCTGTTGAATGACTAGCAGAGAAAACTTCTTTGTCATCTTTCTCATCCGCTGTAAATGTCCACTCAGATAAGTATTCTTGAAGTTTCAAAGCTACCTTCTTCATTTCTTGCTTGTTTAAACGTTCACGCGTATGTACGGTCCACTCTTCAATGTGTCCATTCTCCTTTTGCACATCTTCTGTCAGCCGCAATAAGTGATTAGAATCAGACTCCGCAATAGTGCTATTCCCGTAAACAGTGATGATGAAACCAATTAGTACAAGGCATTTAATCGCTCTACTCATTTTCATTCTACTCATCTCCTTACCTGCTAGTATGACCTAGTAGATAAGAAACATACGAGAATTAAAGCGACAAATGATCAGAGAAATCGACTTCACCTTGTTCAATGATTCACTTAGATGGAAACAGAAAATCTCTCTAAAAAAATCATATACAAAATCAAAAAAAATTCAACGTGAAAGAAGTACTATCTATATACATTTCGAAAAAAATTATTGAAATAACAGTGGCAATTGGCGGGACCATAAGAAGTAATCAAGGAAGAAATTGCTAACCGCAGATCCGATCGCAATCGATAACAAAATAAATAACAATCTTGCTTGAAACACGTGATTTGCCTTGATTATTTGTTCATATCGGACAGCTTGTAGCGCCCAAAAAGACAAACCAATAAATACAATATGAGACAAAATACTGATCAATGCCTCTTGTCCAAAATCAGAAATCATTCCATACACCTCCAGTTTTTATGAAAAAAGTAGGGTGCTTATTTTATCCCGCATTAACGGGCTGTAAGATCCCCCATCTCAACATGGTAGAAGAAGCACAGACATGTAGGTGGGAGATCAACAGCCCGTAAACGCCCGATCCGTTCAACTAACAATCAGTGGGGGATGAAGAAAACCCCCACTGATTGAAGTTTCACTTTATTGATGATACATCAAAAACCTTCCTTATTCGGAAGGTTTTTGATTATTACATTCTGCCTTCATAGACTTCAATTCGGTTAATTGCCCGTTTTAATGCTAATTCAGCACGCTTAAAATCTACATTTTCTTTCTTTTCGCTAAGTCGACGTTCAGCGCGCATTTTCGCTTCTTTCGCCCGCGCAACATCAATATTTTCCGCTTGTTCAGCAGCTTGTGCTAAAATCGTCACTTGGTCTGGACGAACTTCTAAAAAGCCGCCGCTAATTGCTACCAAATCTGGTTTGCCAGCGCCTTTATTTAAACGGACAGCGCCAATTTGTAAAGGAGCGACCATCGGAATATGGCCTGGTAAAATGCCTAGCTCACCGCTTTGAGCTTTAGCACTAACCATTTCCACTTCCGATTCGTACGCTGGGCCGTCAGGAGTGACGATACTGACTTTAACTGTCTTCATTGCTTAACCCCCTGGTCCCTTATTATGCCTCTACACCCATCTCTTTAGCTTTAGCTACAACTTCTTCAATGCCGCCAACTAGACGGAAAGCATCTTCTGGAAGATTATCGTATTTGCCTTCAAGAATTTCTTTAAATCCGCGAACTGTATCCTTAACTGGTACATAAGAACCTGCTTGGCCAGTAAATTGCTCAGCTACGTGGAAATTTTGTGATAAGAAGAACTGGATACGACGCGCACGTTGTACGACAAGCTTGTCATCTTCTGAAAGCTCATCCATACCAAGGATCGCGATGATATCTTGAAGTTCTTTATAGCGTTGTAATGTTTGCTGTACTTGACGTGCAATACTATAATGCTCTTCGCCTACGATTTCTGGTGAAAGGGCACGTGAAGAGGAAGCCAATGGATCCACCGCAGGATAAATACCCATCTCAGAAAGTTTACGCTCAAGGTTTGTAGTTGCATCTAAGTGAGCAAATGTTGTTGCTGGAGCCGGATCTGTATAGTCATCGGCTGGTACATAGATCGCTTGGATCGATGTAACAGAACCAACGTTTGTAGACGTGATACGCTCTTGTAATTGACCCATCTCTGTTGCAAGTGTTGGTTGGTAACCAACGGCAGAAGGCATACGGCCTAATAGGGCAGAAACCTCAGAACCTGCTTGCGTGAAACGGAAGATGTTATCGATAAAGAATAATACGTCTTGCCCTTGCTCATCACGGAAGTATTCCGCCATTGTTAATCCTGTTAAAGCTACACGCATACGTGCGCCTGGTGGCTCGTTCATTTGTCCGAATACCATGGCTGTTTTCTTGATAACTCCAGAATCACTCATCTCGTGGAAAAGGTCATTTCCTTCACGAGTACGCTCACCAACACCGGCGAATACAGAGATACCGCCGTGCTCTTGTGCGATGTTGTTGATTAATTCTTGAATTAATACCGTTTTACCTACACCGGCACCACCGAATAGACCGATTTTACCACCTTTAATGTATGGAGCAAGTAAGTCTACTACTTTGATCCCTGTTTCAAGGATTTCAACTTCTGTAGAAAGCTGATCAAATGTAGGCGCTTGACGGTGAATAGCATCACGACGTGCATCAGCAGGAAGATCAGTGTTCAAGTCGATTGTTTCACCTAGTACGTTAAATACACGTCCAAGAGTAATATCTCCAACTGGTACAGAGATTGCGTGACCCATGTCTAATACTTCTGTGTTACGTTGTAATCCATCAGTAGAAGCCATTGCGATCGTACGTACTGTATCATCACCTAAATGAACCGCTACTTCCAAGGTTAACTCGGAAGCTTCTTTACCCGCTTGTGCAGGGATTTGCACTTTTAACGCGTTATAGATGTCAGGAAGTTGACCGCTTTCGAACTTAACGTCAACAACTGGACCCATAACTTGAAGAACGCGTCCTTTGTTCATTTCTTTCCCTCCTAACTAGCTTTTCACTACTTGAGTGCTTTGAAAGGGACTGTAACTTCGATGCTACAGCCGCTTCCTTTTTTCTTATTGTCTATTATGCCTGCCGTGTCTGAACAGTCAGCTTCGCTTTTCTCATTGTCCAGCTGCGCCTCCTAGACACTCGAGTCAAATAACCTGTCGCTTACAAGACTGTCGCCTTTTCAGCGCCAGAACATTTGCTTGGCGTGCCTGAACAGTCGGCTCCGCTTTTCTATGCTACTCTAAAGCTGCCGCTCCGCCGACGATCTCTGTGATTTCTTGAGTGATCGCTGCTTGGCGTGCACGGTTGTATTGAAGCGTTAAAGAATCGATTAATTCTTTCGCGTTATCTGTTGCTGATTTCATCGCTGACATACGAGCCGCATGTTCACTTGCTTTACCGTCAAGTAAAGCACCGTAAATCAAGCTTTCCGCGTATTGAGGAAGTAAGACTTCCAAAATTTCTTCAGCAGATGGTTCAAATTCATAAGATGTTAATTTGCTAGAAGTTGCAATATCCGTCAATGGCAATACTTTTTTCTCTGTTGCGTCTTGTTGGATCGCACTAACAAAGTGACTGTAGTACATATACAGTTCGTCATATGTACCATCAGCAAACATGCCGACTGTTTTGTTCACAATCGCTTTAATATCAGAGAAAGAAGGCTGATCAGGAAGTCCTGCAATATCTAGTACAACATTCATTCCGCGATTTTTGAAGAAATCACGGCCCATACGACCAACGGCGATGATAACATACTCATCTTTGGACTTATGGCGCTCTTGAATCAAGTTATTGACAAGACGAAGAATGCTGCTGTTGTATGCTCCCGCCAAACCGCGGTCAGAGGTAATTACCAAATACCCGGTTTTCTTAACGGGGCGGGAGATGAGCATCGGATGTGTTACATCTTTGCTTCCAAGAGCAATGGATGAGACCACTTCCTGAATTTTCTCCATGTAAGGAACAAATTTCTTTGCATTTGTTTCTGCACGGTTTAATTTAGAAGCGGAAACCATTTCCATCGCTTTTGTGATTTGGCTCGTCTTTTTAGTAGAAGTAATCCGAGTCTTTATATCGCGTAACGATGCCACTGGTTCTCACCACCCTTTTTAATGTTAGAAGTAATGAAAGGGGGGACCTTTAAAGATCCTTTCCCACTTTCAAAGATTCCGAAAAATTATTCAGATTTCGCAAACGTCTTTTTGAACTCGTTGATTGCTGCTTTCATTTCATCATCAGAAGCAAGCTCTTTCGTTGTGCGAATATGTTCTAACACATTTGTATGGTTGTGATCTAACCAGCTTAATAACTCATCTTCAAAACGGCGAATATCCGTTACAGGAATATCATCTAAGTGGCCGCGTGTTAATGCATAAAGGATAACAACTTGTTTTTCAACCTTAAGTGGTTTGTTCAAGTCTTGCTTTAATACTTCAACTGTACGCGCACCACGGTTTAATTTTGCTTGAGTCGCTTTATCAAGGTCAGAACCGAACTGAGCAAATGCTTCTAGTTCGCGGTATGCTGCTAAGTCTAGACGAAGTGTACCAGCAACCTTCTTCATCGCTTTAATTTGAGCGGATCCACCTACACGAGATACAGAAAGACCGGCATTGATCGCAGGACGTACACCTGAGAAGAATAGGTCAGACTGTAAGAAGATTTGTCCGTCAGTGATTGAGATAACGTTCGTTGGAATGTAAGCAGAGATATCGCCTGCTTGTGTTTCAACGAATGGAAGAGCAGTGATTGAACCTGCACCTAATGTATCATTTAATTTCGCTGCACGCTCTAATAAGCGAGAATGCAAGTAGAAAACGTCACCAGGGTAAGCTTCACGACCTGGAGGACGACGTAATAATAAGGAAAGCTCACGGTATGCTGCTGCTTGTTTTGATAAATCATCATATACAATCAGTACATGTTTTCCGTTGAACATGAATTCTTCACCCATTGTTACCCCAGCATAAGGAGCAAGGAATAACAGTGGAGCTGGTTGTGATGCAGATGCTGTTACTACGATTGTGTAATCTAGTGCACCGTGCTTACGAAGAGTTTCTACCGCATTACGAACAGTAGATTCTTTTTGGCCGATCGCTACATAGATACAAACCATATCTTGATCTTTTTGGTTAAGAATTGTATCGATCGCTACAGATGTTTTACCTGTTTGGCGGTCACCGATGATCAATTCACGTTGTCCACGACCGATTGGTACAAGAGCGTCAATCGCTTTAATACCTGTTTGTAATGGCTCATGAACGGATTTACGATCCATAACCCCTGTTGCTGGGCTTTCGATTGGACGAGTTTTTGTTGTGTTAATTGGGCCAAGACCGTCAACCGGCTGTCCTAGAGAGTTAACAACGCGTCCGATTAATTCTTCTCCTACTGGAACTTCCATGATGCGTCCAGTACGACGAACTTCATCGCCTTCACGAATATCTTTGTAAGGTCCAAGGATAACGATACCTACGTTGTTTTCTTCTAAGTTTTGTGCCATACCCATGACACCAGTTGAGAACTCAAGAAGCTCTCCAGCCATGACGTTGTCGAGGCCATGAGCACGAGCGATACCGTCACCAATTTGGATAACTGTACCAACATCGCTTACTTTCATATCGGACTGGAAGTTTTCAATCTGCTTTTTAATCAGCGCACTGATTTCTTCAGCTTTGATGCTCATGAATTTCACCCCTCATATATTAGTGGTCAATAAGGAATTAATAATCAGCTATTAATTCACTTAGATTAATGACATACGTATTCATATATTAGTTAACAACTAATTGCTTTTCTAGACGATCAAGCTTACCGCGAAGGCTGCCGTCATAAATACGGTTACCGATGCGCACTTTAAGTCCACCTAACAAATTAGCATCAACTTCATTAGTAATCTTTAATGACTGCTTACCAACTTTTTTGGAGAATTGAGCAGAAATTGCTGCTTCTTCCGTCTCAGTTAATGGACGAACAGACACAACTGTTGCTTCTGCCACTCCGCGCTCTTCGTTTGCTAATTGTATGTAAGCATCTACTACATCCGTAATATGCTCTTCACGATGACGCTCGGTTAAAAGCATCAACAGATTCACAGTATAAGATGAAGCATTAGTAAATGCTGACTGCAAAAGAGCTTTCTTTTGCTGGATTGTCATTTTTGGTGATTGTAACAAAGGAAGAAGCTCTTTGCTTTCCGTAAATACGGCTTTCACTACACGAAGTTCTTCTTCAATTGCATCTAGTTGCTTTTGTTCTTTGGCGATTTGGAAAAGAGCTAACGCATAGCGCTTAGCTACTACGGAGTTACTCATCGCTCTTCCCCTGCCTCTTTAATGTACTCGTTGATTAATTTCTCTTGATCCGCTGCGCTCAATTCTTTTTCAATTACTTTAGAAGCAATTAAAACAGAAAGTGAGGCGACTTGTTCGCGAACCGCTGCCAACGCTTGTTCTTTCTGCTGATCGATTTCCATCTTCGCAGACTCTTTCAAACGCTCTGCTTCTGCACGAGCAGCAGCAATAATTTCGTTCTTTTGATCGTCGCCGATTTTCTTCGCATTTTCAATGATTGATTGTGCTTCTTGGCGAGATGCTTTTAATTCAGCACGTGTTTCATCTAATAATTTATTAGCTTCTACACGACTTTTTTCAGCTGATTCGATTTCTGAGGCAATATGTTGTTCACGCTCTTGCATGATCCCCATAAGTGGACCCCAGGCGAATTTTTTAATCAACGCAAGTAAAACGATAAACATCACTAATTGGAACAAAATATCTCCGCCGTTAAAGCCGGTGGATGAACCAAGTACAAATGCGTTTGCTAACACGCCTACTTCACTCCCTTCAAGAGTCTCAATCCCCTCTTAAATCAGAGAAGATTCGATTAAACGAAATGCTTTTTTAAAGATTGAACATAAAGGAATGGCGAAGGTTCGCTTGGAATGATCTTCGCCATTTGGAACAAAATCCCGAAATATAATTTGGCTTCTAGTGTTAAAAATAACACCTTTAGCTGTTTTTATGATCGAGCTTTGACGACCAGACTAATTAACATATACAAAGCTTGCCTATGTAGCAATCTTTCTTATGACAATAGTGAAACAGTCGTTTTTTAAATTATTATTGACCTTGAACCATGAATGCGATAACTACTGCGATGATAGGAATCGCCTCAACTAATGCAACCCCGATAAACATTGTTGTTTGAAGCATACCGCGAGCTTCTGGTTGACGAGCGATACCCTCAACTGTTTTTGAAACGATTAAACCATTACCAATACCTGCACCAAGTGCTGCGAAACCAATTGCAATTGCTGCTGCTAATAGACCAATTGAACCTGTCATTGTAAAATTTCCTCCTTTTAATGTATGAATAAAATATTTTTTACATAGTTCTGTTCATAAAAATGAACTAATTATAATTAATGGTCTTGACTCACTTTGTGGGCCATATAAACCATTGTTAACATAGTAAAGATAAACGCCTGGATTCCGCCGATAAATAATGAGAATCCTTGCCAAGCAAGTGTCGGAATGATAGCGGCAATATGACCGCCTACTCCTGTTGCCAAGCTTCCTGCTAGTAAACCTAACAAAATCTCACCTGCAAAGATGTTTCCGTAAAGCCGGAGACCAAGAGTGAGCGTGTTGGCAAACTCCTCAACGATTTTCAATGGGAATAAGAACCCCATCGGACGGAAGAAACCCTTCCCATATTCGCTGAAGCCTTTCATTTTAATTCCATAATAATGTGTTAAGCCAACAACCATTGCAGCAAGTGTTAATGTAATGACTGGATCTGCTGTTGGCGATTTCCACCAAAGCGTGTCATTATACACAACTGAAAATGGAAGCCCCAAAAAGTTGGATACCGCAACATAAAGGAATATTGTTAATCCAAGGGCATGAAATCGTCCCCCTGTTTTCCAGTCCATATTGCTTTGGATAATCCCTTTTATGAAGTCCATGATCCACTCGAAAAAGTTCTGTAACCCCGTCGGCTTCATGGCTAGCTTTCTTGTAGAGATGACTGCAATAAGAAAGACAATCGCACTAGCCACTGTAATCATCAACATGTTGGCTAAGTTAAATGTCAGTGAAAAGCCATCAAAAACTTCCCATGTAAACGTTGGATTTTTATGATGCAACTTTTTTCACCTCTCTTCCCCGGTTTTATTTATTAAAAAATGAATGAAAAAATCTATCATAATGACAAAATAGGATGTCATTAATCCCAAAACTGTGAAAATAATATGGATGTGCTCAGGGTAGCGTAAGGCAATGAGCGCAGCTAATCCCGCTGAAGCCATTCTAGATAAAGTGCCAAGCGATCTCACTTTCTCACCTTTATCGATGGCATTGCTAAAACGGTTCATTCGATTCACCATTAACCAATGGTTGAAAAAACTTATGCTTGTCCCAAGGATGAGGCCTGCGAATACAGGCTTATAGGGCGTAATTCCCCAGCAGAAGACGAAAATGGAGAGCAAGTAGATTATGTACTTTCGGTGCCTTGAAAATGTGTGCTGGAGTTCCGGCATAACAAATTAATCTCCCGAATTAAAATAGCGGACTGATCGTAACATTAAAAAAATGCCAATGGTTAAACCCAATAGCAGTCCAATAATTAAACAAAGTGGGTCAGTGTTCCATTTTCCGTCAAGCCAGCGTCCAGCAAATATCCCGATGAGGATTGAACCTGTTAACTGTGCTAGAATGGAACTGTACAAGGCCATTGCTCGAAAAGGGCTTTTTCGACTTGTCATGCGAAAACACCTCAGCTCTAGAATGGTTTCTTGACATTACAAAAACGATTACAAAGTTAGTTCCTTACCCTTTGTTAGCATACAATAGGGGTTTTTCAATGTCAATGTGTTTAGAGTGAAAAAGATCACAATTTGTAACGAAATTTTCACAAAATGATCAAAAAATAGGGATTATTATAAGATTTTCTTATAATATAGAAGAAACGTGACTTTTTTCCTCGCATCTGATCGAGGAATTCTAACAATCTATCGGGGAAAAGCGACCTTTTTCAGCATTCCTCACAAACAATGATAAAAGCGACGTCAACTAGGTTGAGGTCGCTTTTATCTAGATACTTAGAATCGTTCAGGCTTTTGATCAGTTGCTTTAAAGTGGTAGCGAATCGATTCGCAAATGCGGCGAGATGCTTCTCCATCGCCATATGGGTTAGAGGCTTTCGCCATTTTCTCGTATTCGACTTTGTTTGTTAATAGTTCCGTCGCTAATTCGTAAATCGTTTCTTCTTCAACACCTGCAAGCTTTAATGTACCTGCTTCGATTCCTTCAGGACGCTCGGTTGTGTCGCGCAATACGAGCACCGGTACACCAAGTGATGGCGCTTCTTCTTGCACTCCGCCAGAATCGGTTAAAATCAGGTGTGCTCTCGATGCAAAGTTATGGAAATCAATCACATCAAGTGGTTCAATTAAGTGAATACGCGGATCATTGCCAAGGATTTCATCAGCAATTTCACGAACCGCTGGATTCAAATGAACAGGATACACGACTTGAATATCACTATTTTCTTGAACAAGGCGCTTAATTGCTGAGAACATATTGCGCATCGGTTGTCCAAGGTTTTCACGACGGTGAGCGGTCATTAACACCAGACGGTCATTACCAATACGCTCCAGCACTTCGTGGCTGTATTCTTCTTTCACCGTTGTTTTCAACGCATCAATCGCTGTGTTTCCTGTGACGAAAATCGCTTCTGCTTTCTTGTCTTCATTTAGCAAATTGCGTTCTGCTTGATCGGTTGGTGAGAAATGAAGGTCAGCGATAACACCTGTTAGTTGACGATTCATTTCCTCTGGGAATGGAGAATACTTATTCCAAGTACGCAAGCCTGCTTCCACATGACCAACAGCAATTTGATTGTAAAAAGCAGCTAAGCTCGCGATGAAAGTTGTCGTTGTGTCACCATGAACAAGTACGATATCTGGCTTCACTTCCTTCATGACGCGATCCAAACCTTCTAACCCTCGCGTCGTCACGTCAATGAGTGTTTGGCGATCTTTCATGATATTTAAGTCATAGTCAGGTTGTACGTTAAAGATTTCAAGAACTTGGTCAAGCATTTGACGATGTTGCGCGGTTACGGTCACAATCGACTCAAAATGTTCCGGGTATTTTTGCAATTCAAGAACAAGCGGCGCCATCTTAATTGCTTCCGGTCGCGTGCCAAAAATCGTCATCACTTTAATTGGGCGATTCATTATCTATGTACCTACCTTTTTCCTTATTTTGTTCCGAACAGACGGTCTCCCGCATCACCTAGACCTGGTACAATATAGCCTTTTTCATTCAACTTCTCATCTAAAGCGGCGATATAAATATCTACATCTGGATGTGCTTCTTTCATCGCCTCTACTCCTTCAGGGGCAGCAACTAAGCACATAAACTTCACGTTTTTCGCACCGCGCTTCTTTAAAGAGTTAATCGCTTCGACAGCGGAACCCCCTGTAGCAAGCATCGGATCTACAACGATAAAGTCACGCTCTTCTACATCGGATGGAAGCTTCACATAATATTCAATCGGCGTTAATGTTTCTGGATCACGGTACAAGCCAACATGTCCTACTTTAGCCGCAGGAATTAATTTTAACACTCCTTCAACCATACCAATACCCGCACGTAAAATCGGCACGATCCCTAATTTTTTACCTGCTAGCACTTTCGTATTGGCTTCGCATACAGGTGTTTCGATACTTACTTCCTGCAAAGGCAAGTCACGTGTAATTTCAAACGCCATAAGCGTCGCAATCTCGTCCACAAGCTCACGAAATTCTTTTGTTCCTGTATTTTTATCACGAATCATTGTTAATTTGTGTTGAATTAATGGATGGTCAAACACATATACTTTTGCCAAAGTAATCGCTCCCTTATCTTTATGTATCTTATGTTTTCACAAAAATGCTCACTTAGCCACTATCACGCTAACGGCAAAAAAACGCATAGGCAACGGACAGCGTTTATACATTTTTCATTAATTATAGTACAAAAAAACACCCGAGTAAAACCGGGTGCTTAAAGTGTTTAATTATATAATGGATATTTCGCCGTTAAATCTGCTACACGCTGGCTAGATTTTTGTAGTGTCGCTTCATCTTCATGATTTTTCAATGTGTCAGCGATAATAGAAGCTACTTCGTCCATTGCTTCTAAATCAAAGCCGCGAGAAGTCACCGCCGCTGTTCCGATACGAATACCGCTTGTGACAAACGGGCTTTCCGGATCGAATGGGATCGTGTTTTTATTCGCTGTGATGCCGACTTCATCAAGTACATGTTCAGCTACTTTTCCTGTTAAACCAAGAGATTGAAGGTCGATTAATAAAAGGTGGTTATCTGTACCACCTGATACAAGATTGATGCCTTCTTTTGCTAATCCTTCGCCTAGACGTTTCGCATTGTCGATAATATTTTGAGCATACTCTTTAAAGCTTGGATCAAGCGCTTCACCAAACGCTACAGCTTTAGCCGAGATGACATGCATAAGTGGACCACCTTGGATACCAGGGAAAATCGATTTGTCAATTTTCTTCGCAAACTCTTCTTTACAAAGAATCATACCGCCGCGAGGCCCGCGAAGTGTTTTATGAGTTGTTGTTGTCACGAAATCTGCATATGGCACTGGATTTTGGTGAAGACCCGCTGCAACGAGACCAGCAATGTGAGCCATATCGACCATTAAGTATGCGCCTACTTCATCAGCGATTTCACGGAATTTCGCGAAATCAATCGCACGCGGATAAGCACTCGCACCAGCGACGATTAATTTCGGCTTATTGTCGATTGCTTTTTGACGCACATCTTCATAATCGATCATTTGTGTTTCTTTATCAACGCCATATTCGATGAAATTGTATTGTACGCCGCTGAAGTTCACTGGGCTACCATGCGTTAAATGACCACCGTGAGAAAGGTTCATTCCTAGAACCGTATCGCCATGTTCTAAAATAGTGAAATAAACAGCCATGTTCGCTTGTGCACCAGAGTGAGGCTGCACGTTCGCATGCTCAGCACCGAAAATTTCTTTCGCACGGTCACGCGCTAAATTTTCCACGACATCAACATGCTCACAACCGCCGTAATAGCGCTTTGCAGGATAACCTTCCGCATATTTATTCGTTAATACTGAACCTTGAGCTTCCATAACTGCTTCACTAACAAAGTTTTCAGAAGCAATTAACTCGATTTTCGTTTGTTGACGTTTTAATTCATCTTGGATCGCTGCAAAAACTGCTGAATCTTGAACTTGAAGTTTGCTCATTTTCAATCCCCTTCCGAGTATAGGACTTATTTTTCAACTTTATGTAGTTCTAATTTTAAAAATTCTCTTACATTCTACCACGTTTCTTCAATCTTTCAAATGAATTAACGAATTTTTTATAAAAAAAAACCGACTTTCTAACAAAAAGCCGGTTATTTCTTAACATTAACTAGTACAATTTTCATTTATATTCGTTTTTTCATAAACCGCTCGAGCGCCACCAATTAGCTTCGGCCGCGTTTTTGCCATTGTGACGTGGGCATGTCCTACTTGTTTCACACTTGTACGCAGCGGAACGGCCACATGCTTTAAATGCATCCCAATCAACGTATCGCCAATATCGATTCCAGCATCTGCTTTCATATATTCGACAACCGCGCTGTTAAGGTTTTGTGCATAAGCATACGCAGCCATTGAGCCACCTGCTTGCCGAACAGGTATGACCGCTACCTCTTCAAGACCTAAACGGTCAATTAGCTCACGATCGATCACTAGTGCACGGTTTAAATGTTCACAGCATTGAAAAGCAAGATGAACACCACGCTTTTCTGCCCATGTTTTGACTTGACGATACACCATTTCGGCAATGTCTAATGTACCTGCTGTGCCAATGGTCTGCCCAGCGATTTCAGAAGTCGAACAGCCAATTACAACAATTTGACCTTGGTGAAGATCGGCCTGCTGCTGAAACTCTTGTAAAAGTCGGTTCAAATCTTGTTCCCACTCTTTTAATAACACAGGTCTTCACCTCGTCTTATTGTTGTTCGTACGCTTTAATTTTGCCGACGCGATTTTCGTGACGACCACCTTCATAATCAGTCGTTAACCAAACTTTCGCGATTTCACGAGCCACCCCAGGACCAATCACGCGTTCTCCCATTGCCAGCATATTGCTGTCGTTATGCTCTCTCGTCGCTTTGGCACTAAATAAATCATGAACAAGCGCACAGCGAATGCCTTTTACTTTATTCGCTGCAATGCTCATACCAATTCCTGTCCCACAAATTAAAATGCCGCGGTCAAATTCACCGTTTGCTACTTTTTCCGCCACTGGAAGTGCATAATCTGGGTAATCAACAGATGTCCCACATTCACAGCCAAAATCCTCAAATTCAATGCCAAGCTCTTCTAATAAACTCTTTATTTCCTCGCGAATATTTACTCCGCCATGATCCGAAGCAATAGCTACTTTCATTTATATAATCCCCTTTCTAATAAATACTTTCTGTTATTGTGTCACAGAACGATATCTCGAGCAAGCGGCCGACACTTGGCTATAAACGAAAACGAGTGATCGTTGACTTTAATTCATCCGCTTGTGTTTTCAACTGAAGGATGGCTTCTTCGATATGGTTCATCACTTTCGTTTGATCTTTTGTCACACGCGTCACTTCTAATGCACCTGCTGAGGTTTCTTCCGCAATAGCAGCTACTTCTTGCGACTGTCTAGATGCCAATTCAATACTGTCCATTTGCTGATCAACTAAAGCAGAAATCGTATGGACATCCTCTGCCACGACAAGAATTTTATCCGTCATCATTTCAATCGCTGAGTTCGCCTCTGATCCCTTCTGAACTTCATTGTTCACACTTTCAACTTGAGAAGAAATATGCTGCACCACTTGATCAACTTCTCGCTGCATTTGTTGAATAAGCTCCGAAATCCCTTGAACAGCTGTGCTACTTTCATCTGCTAGTTTGCGAACTTCCTCTGCAACGACCGCAAAGCCTTTTCCGTGCTCACCCGCGCGCGCCGCTTCAATCGAAGCATTTAATGCGAGTAAATTCGTTTGCGCTGCAATAGCTCCCACTAGTTGAATAACATTTCCCACTTTATGAGCATTTTCTTCTAGTCCTCGAACCGCCTGCAAGGAATGTTTGTTCTCAGAAGATAACCGTTCCATCCCTGAAATGAGCGACTGAAATACGTCTCTACTTTCTTGAAGATCACGAACCATTTCTTCCGCCTGAACGGCTGATGTTTTCGCTTTTCTTTGCACCTCACCTGCTAAATGAGTCACATCTTCTACTGATTCCGCTGTTGATTGAATAGCGACAGCCGAATTTTCTGCCCCAGCTGAAATCTCATCTACTGTTCGGAAAATGTCTTCCGCCTTTTGTGAAGCTGTCGCCGCTTCACTTGAAATTCGTTGTACACTTTCGTTCGTCAATGAAAAATTATTATCAATACTATGAACCATCTCTCTTAAATTAGAGAGCATCTTATTAAAGGCTTGAGCTAACGAACGGATTTCGTCTTGACCATTTGGTAATTCCACATCTTTTTCAATATTTCCTGTCGCCGCTTCAAGTGCAGCTGCTTCTAATCGTTGCAACGGCTTAACAAAATAGCCCCCCACGATATAAGCTAGAATACCAGACCACATGATCCCCATTAACAAAGTAACGATCGTAAATAGCACTTCGTTTATTTTGGAAAAAAACATCGGATATAAGTAATAAATAAAAAAACCGCTTGTTGAATAAGTGATAATTGCTAAAGCAGTAATGATCAACACAAATTTCTTCCTTATTCCAAATGATGCTTGAGTATAATTTTCCATAGTTTCCCCTTCCTATATGAACACTATTCTAGCTCGTTGGGCAGACTTTCAATGAATTGATCGATCAATTGCTCTAACTCGTTATATGTGCCACGATAATCTTCAAGTGAACCACCGAATGGATCTTGAACATCAGCTAAGTTTCCGGTTACATATCGTTTGAACACATAAGTTTTTGCCGTTGACTCCGGAAATTGAGAGACAAGCATATGTTCATGAGAAGCTGTCATTGTCAAAATAATATCAGCCCAATGAACTAATTCTTTAGATATTGATTGGGAAATATGATCGATTGGAATATTCCCCTCCTCTAACACACGTCTCGCCTGTTCAGACGCCAGGCTGCCATCAGCAGCAAAAATCCCTGCTGATTTCACTTTCCATTGAGGACGCTTATGTTTCAGCAACGCTTCAGCCATCGGACTTCTACACGTATTTCCGGTGCATATAAATAAAACCTTCAACTCTTTACCTCCCTCTTAAATATCTTTTATCCTATTATATAAGATTTCTTACTAAGAGGGAAAAAAGATCTAAGTTTCTTTTATTAAATCGGAAATAGTAATTTAATACCAAATATGAATAACACGCATCCGCCGAACGCTTCACTATATGGACCAAGTAGCCCTCTTGTTTTTTTGCCTACTAATAATCCACTCCAAGTTAATACAGCCGCAATCCCTCCAAAAAGAGATAGCACAAGGACAGCTCTCGCCCCGTAAATCCCGAAAGTTAAACCGGCCGAAAAGCTATCAAGACTAACAACGATCGTAAATAAAAATAAACTCCATCCAGAAGGAATCAATCGCTCCGACTCTTCCTCCTTTACTACCGAAACAATCATTTGAATACCGGCTATAATTAATAAAATCCCCCCAATGGTATTGGCGATTTCTCCAAAAACATTCGATAACATTCTTCCTGCTACCATCCCTATAAGCGGAAATCCAACATGTAATATCCCAACGATTAAGCCTATGTAAAAGATCCGCTTCAGTCTAATTGGTGCCATACCAAGGCTTAAGCTAGCCGAAAACGCATCCATCCCTAAAGCCAATGCCATCATGGTTAATGTGAAAATCTCACCCATTCTTTCATTCACTTCCTTCTCTTTTAGACATGCCTTTTTCAAACATATGCAAGCGCGAAAGAGAATTGCACTATCTTTAGGTGAGATTATCTCTTTTTTTACATCAAAAGGGGTCTGACACCGAACAACCATATTTAACTTCTAAAGAGAATCTCCCCCTCTCGATGTAAATATGATTTCAGGTACCAGACCCCTGTCACAACAGCTATCAGGTCAGCTTTCTTTTTGTTTTCGCCACTGGTGAGAAGCGGCTTTTTCTAATCGATTCATAATCGCGAGCCCAACGCCTTCGTATGGAAAGACCTCTGAAAAAATGATATCAACATCAGCTTCATTGAAAGCACGTAGGACATCATACAGAGAGTGGGCAATCGTCGTTAAATCCGCTCGATTTCCGCACGGCAAAATCACATCTGCCTTGTAGAAGGTTGTTGCTTCTTCCGTTGTTAACAGTCCGACTTTTTTGCCTTGCGCCCGCTCTTGATCGATCTGTTGCTGCAACCATTCTCGACTACCGTCTAATAAAATCATCGGTGCATTCGGGGCATAATGCTTATACTTCATCCCCGGAGACTTAGGCTGCTCGTTGGCATTTTTTAAAGCTGGATCAAGCGTCACTTCTCCAACCACCGCTTCAAGCTCTTCTTTTGTAATCCCACCTGGTCGCAAAATGACCGGAATGTCCGTTGTACAATCAACGACCGTCGATTCCACACCAACACCCGTTTCGCCACCATCAAGAATCCCAGCCACTTTACCATTGAGATCATCCAACACATGCTTCGCTGAAGTCGGGCTTGGTTTACCCGAGCAATTGGCACTCGGAGCGGCTAATGGCAATTGAGATTCGCGAATCAGCCTCAAGGCCAGCGGATGGTCCGGCACCCGAATCGCTACAGTGTCTAATCCAGCGGTTACGTTATCAGCCAGCATTCCTTGTTTTTTCTTAAAAATGATCGTCAATGGTCCAGGCCAAAAAGCAGTCATCAGCTTCTCCGCTTGATTTGGTATTTGCTCAACTAGCTGCTTCAATTGCTGCTGGTCAGCAATGTGGACAATGAGTGGATTGTCACTCGGTCTGCCCTTTGCTACAAAAATTTTAGCAGTGGCTTCATTCGAACAGGCATTAGCACCTAGGCCATATACCGTTTCTGTCGGGAAAGCCACGACTTCATTGTTTGTTAATAACTCAGCTGCTTCTTTCACTTGTGGATAATTACGAACGTCATCCACATTTTTATCCACAGTCCAATAGATTGTTTTCATTCCGCTCACCTTTTTCATTTCTGCATTTTCCGCCATATTTCTCACCTTCTATTCACAAACTCATTGAAGTTACCCACAAACTGTGCATAATTACTTATGAAATGTTGATAACTCTGTGGACAAATGTGGATAGTTTTCTGAAAAATAATAAAATTACTCTTCTTTCTATCAACATGTGAATAACTTCTTGGAGAAATTCGTCGATTTTTCCCCGTTACTTTTCGTCTTTAAACATTTCGACAATCATAAATTTTATTTTTGGTGTTTCTGTTTCCCCCTCGGCATACACCGGCTCAACTTCTTCTGTTTCTTCTTCAACTTCTTCTGTTGCGGAAGGTTCGACATTTTTTTCTAGCTCTACTGGTTCTTCTACACCAGGACTAACGGCCATCCCATTTGAAAAGTCCACAAAGCAAAGCGGTGGATATAGGACACACCACCAATTCGCCCCCTGCCCTTCACCAATCGTAATAATAATCGCTTCGTATTCTCCTGCTGGGTATAAAAAATTGCCATATAATTTCGTTGGAAACTTCGCTTGACCAAATTCTACTTTGATCGCTTCCTTTGACCCTTCTTTTTGTGCTCTTTTTAATGCAATCTTTTGTATTTCAGGAAGCTTTTCTTTTAACAATTGCCGTGCTTTTGGTAGAGACTCTAGATCCGCTACCCATTTGGTGATTTCTTTATTTACATCGTCTCTAATCTTTCTTTTTAACTGCTGATCTTCGTCATTATCGCTATTGGCTAAAATTCTAAGCCGAATGGCTTCCTTTGGAATAATGATCGTTTCATCCGCTTGAGCGGCTTGCTCTGGTATATATAAACTGACAATCGTAGCAATGGATAATGTGAATAAATAAAGTCCAGCTAATAATTTGTTCATCGTTTTCCCCTCCTGTCCATCATTCTGTCCAGGTTAGGAAAAACTTAAACAATGTATCTATCACATTTGTAAAAATACCATTCGATCTTTGCCATTGATATCATATTCGATTCGAACAGACGCTTGTGAAAATGCTTGTTGCAGCAGCTGTTGCACTGCTTCTCCTTGTCCAACCCCTACTTCAAAGCCAACTATCGCCCTGTCTTTTAACACTTGCGGAAGCTGTTCACAAAAACGACGATACAAATCCAGCCCATCTTCTCCCCCAAACAAAGCGAGATGAGGCTCATGATCCACAACGACTGTGGATAACTCAACTTTATCCGTAAGCGGAATATACGGTGGATTAGATAATAAAATATCTAATTGGATGCCCGCTTCAATGAGCGGCTGCAATAAATCACCATGCAGCCAGTTCACATCGGCTTGCAGTGATTCACCGTTTGCTTTCGCTGTTTCGAGCGCTTTTTCTGATAAATCTACTGCATAAACCGTCAGATCTGGTTGTTCTAGCTTCATCGTAATCGCAATAATGCCACTGCCTGTACCGATATCAGCCATCGTTAATGGTTCGTTTTTCGGAAAATATTGCTTGATTCCATTCAATGCATGCCACACTAGCTCCTCTGTTTCAGGCCGAGGAATCAGTACATGAGGATTCACCCGAAATGTTTTACCGTAAAAATCCTCCGTCCCGATCATATGCTGAATAGGCACGCCTTGTGCATGCTTCCTAACTTTTTCTACCCATTGCTCCTGCTGCTGCTCAGTTAATTGTAAGTGCAAGTTCGCCAAAAGCTCTGACCGACTCATGTTTAACACATGCTGCAAAAGAATTTCACCCGCGTTAGCATCCCGCTTATGCTCCGTTAAAAAAGAAGAAGCCCAATTGAGGGCTTCGTATACTTTTTTTGTCAAGGGTTCTATTCCTCTAAATTTTCAAGCTTGGACGACTGCTCTTCCATAATTAATGCATTAAGCACTTCGTCTAGCTTGCCTTCTAAAATTTGATCTAGCTTTTGAATCGTTAAGCCGATTCGATGATCCGTCACACGATTTTGCGGGAAATTATACGTGCGAATACGTTCGGAACGATCACCGGAACCAACAGCAGATTTACGTTGAGCATCGTATTCCGCTTGAGCTTCCTGTTGAAACTTATCATACACTCGGGCACGAAGGACTTTCATCGCCTTCTCTTTATTTTTGATTTGTGATTTTTCATCCTGACAAGACACAACCGTACCTGTCGGAAGATGCGTTAAGCGAACAGCGGACATCGTTGTATTTACACTTTGTCCCCCCGGTCCACTCGATGCGAATGTATCGACGCGAATATCTTTTTCATGAATCTCTACTTCCACATCTTCCGCTTCCGGCAAACAAGCAACCGTCGCTGTAGATGTATGAATACGTCCGCCTGATTCTGTTTCTGGTACACGCTGCACACGATGCGCACCATTTTCAAACTTCATTTTTGAAAAAGCGCCGTTTCCGTTAATCATAAAAATAATCTCTTTATAACCACCCAATCCAGTCGGGCTCGCGTCAATTACTTCTGTTTTCCAACCTTGCGTCTCAGCATAACGGCTATACATCCGATACAAAGTCCCAGCAAATAACGCTGCTTCATCACCACCGGCCGCTCCACGAATCTCCATAATAACGTTTTTGTCATCATTCGGATCTTTCGGGATCAGCAAAATCTTCAATCGCTCTTCATATACTTCTAGGCGACCCTCTAGCTCATGCATTTCCTCTTTCACCATGTCGCGCATGTCAGCATCCAGCTTCTCTTCAAGCATCGCCTTCGCATCTTGATACTGCGACTTTGCTTCCTTATACTCACGATATACTTCAACCGTTTCTTGAATATCCGATTGTTCCTTAGAATAATCTCTTAGCTTCTTCGGATCATTCACAATCTCCGGATCACTCAAAAGCTCATTTAACTTATCATAACGGTCCTCAACCGCCTGCAACCGATCAAACATAACGTCACCTCAACTATTCGTCCATAATGTTACTATTATATAATATCAAAAAAAACAGGACAATACGAAAAGCGAAGCCGACTGATTGGGAGTGTTTCGCGACTGATTTCGGAGAATCCCCGCCTAATTCGGAGTGATTGGCGACTGATTTTCTCACATCTCCGACTAAAAAGGGAGATTGACCGACTGATCCCCCCATCCGATAGAAAAAAGGGCCACCTATAAGCCGAACAATCGACTTATAAGACAGCCTCGAAGATTTATTTTATCCCGCATTAACGGGCTATAAGAACCCCACTGATTGAAGTTTCACTTTATTTTATGTTCATGTCGATTTTGTATCTTGACAAGGCAGCGACTAGTTTTTCATAGGCTTCTCTTGCTTCGGCGTCTGTGTAGTGACGGCCTTGTTTTTCATGAACGGTGACTTGCATATTATTGCCGTTGATCCATACTGATCCCGGCTCGTATGGAGTGAAACGCCTGATGACATCTCGGGCGTGGTCAATATCTGTACCGCGCGTTGGCTGGTCTGAAGATAAATCAAGAAAATTAGGATTTTGATTCGTGTTAATTGGTACATCTTGCTTCGCTTCATCTGCGCGTGTTTGTGTCAAATTATCGGGGGCAAAATCGTTTCCATGCTGATTTTCATCCCAGCTTTCCTGAGAAGCTTCTTTATCTCCACACGCTCCTAAGGCAAATGTTAGCAATATGGCCATTAGAAAAAAACGCATAAAAAACCTCCTTTACGTGTAGGTTGACCTGTTTAAAGGAGGTTTATCCGACTTCTAATTATTTTTTCTCTAAGTGATGAATAGCCATGTTAGGCACTTCATGGTGATGACGACAACGTGGTTCATAACTCTCGGATGCACCAACTAAAATGATCGGATCATCATATTTAGCAGGTTGTCCATTGATCAGACGTTGCGTGCGACTTGCAGGAGATCCACAAACAGCACAAACAGCTTGCAATTTCGTCACAAGCTCTGCCGCTGCCATTAAGGCTGGCATCGGACCAAACGGTTCGCCTCGAAAATCTTGATCCAGCCCAGCTAAGACCACTCGATGTCCTCGATCAGCCAACGTTTGCGCCACATTCGTAATATCATCATCAAAAAATTGGGCTTCATCTATCGCTACTATATCTACATCAGGCGTGACTTCCGCCAAAATTGTCGCGCTGCTTTGAATCGGTTTGGCAATCACGGATGATCCATTGTGAGAAACAACAGATTCCTCGCTATAACGATTGTCAATGACTGGTTTAAACACCATAATCGTTTGCTTAGCAAATTGGGCACGACGGACACGGCGAATGAGCTCCTCCGATTTCCCTGAGAACATGCTGCCACAAATGACTTCTAACCATCCAGTTTGTTTCATTACATACATGAAAGAAAACCCTCACTTCCATCAATAAAAGTACAAAAAAAAGGCAAGCAGTTAATTGTTAACTCCTCGCCTGTCTTTTTCATTTCATTAGTTCTTGATACCGTATTTTTTGTTGAAACGGTCAACACGTCCGCCTGCATCAGCGAATTTTTGACGACCAGTGTAGAATGGATGGCACGCAGAGCAAACCTCAACTTTGATTTCCTCGTTTACAGAACCAGTTTCAAACTCGTTCCCGCATGCACATTTTACCATTGCTTTTTTGTAATTTGGGTGAATTCCTGCTTTCATTCTTGTCATCTCCTTCCGCCCTGAATCATTTCGAAACAGAGTAAGTATATACGAAGTACGGCTAAAAAACACCGAACTTAATTACTAAACATACCTCAACATTATAACAAGCCTATAAATAAAAATCAATTAGGAATTATAAAATTCGTTTTGATGGTCCGTTCGTTTTAATTTCCGAAATAAGCTGCTCAATGAAATCTGTATTTGATTTCGTCTGGCGTAATCGACGAAGGAATTTTTCTGCAAGATCCGGTGAATCGGACATCGTTTTACGAATCGACCAAATCATTTCAAGCTGTCCTTTTTCGATGAGCAATTCCTCTTTACGCGTACCTGAACGCTTAATGTCAATCGCTGGGAAGATACGGCGTTCAGCAAGTGAACGATCGAGATGAAGCTCCATATTTCCGGTTCCTTTAAACTCTTCATAGATGACATCATCCATACGGGAGCCTGTATCGACAAGGGCTGTTGCTAAAATGGTTAAGCTGCCGCCCTCTTCAATATTACGGGCTGCACCGAAAAAGCGTTTCGGACGGTGGAAAGCAGCTGGATCAATCCCCCCAGATAGTGTTCGTCCGCTTGGAGGAATGACAAGGTTATACGCACGAGCCAGTCTTGTAATGCTATCCATTAAAATAATGACATCACGCTTATGTTCCACCAGACGCATCGCACGCTCTAACACAAGCTCAGCGACTTTAATATGGTTTTCTGGCACTTCATCAAATGTGGAGCTGACGACTTCTGCTTGAACTGAACGCTCAATATCCGTCACCTCTTCTGGACGCTCGTCAATTAAAAGAACGATGAGCTCTGATTCCGGGTGATTCGTTGTAATGGAATTGGCAATTTCTTTTAATAACATCGTTTTCCCGGCTTTTGGCGGGGCAACAATTAATCCACGTTGACCAAAGCCAACAGGTGAAATTAAATCCATAATTCGAGTAGAGAGATTTTTAGGGTTCGTTTCGAGTAAGATTTGACGATCCGGATATAAAGGAGTCAATGCTGGGAAATGGACACGCTCTTTTGCTGTTTCCGGATCATCACCATTAACCGCTTCTACATGAAGAAGACCATAATAGCGCTCATTTTCTTTAGGAGGTCGTACCTTTCCAGATACTTTATCGCCATTTCTTAAGTCAAAGCGGCGAATTTGAGAAGCAGAGATATAAATATCTTCGGAGCTAGGTGAATAATTGATTGGACGCAAGAAGCCGAAACCTTCTGATTGAATAATTTCTAAAACGCCTTCCATGAAGAAATAGCCTTGTTCTTCTGCACGAGCTTTTAAAATCGCGAAAATCAACTCTTTTTTTGTTAATTTACTATAATAAGAAATTTTGTATGTACGTGCAAGTTCATAAAGCTCTTTCAGCTTCAAATTTTCTAAATACGATATTGTTAATTCTTCCATTTTGGCACCACACTTTAGTTTAAATTCTCCCCTATAATCATAGAGAGCCGTTCTTATCAAAGCATACCTATTTTAACTGTTAGGGATGACTGAATCAATAAATAAATAAGTTGTAAAGGAAGGAAAAGTTGCACACGCGGTTGCTTACTTGTAGTAATGATCGTGGGTTACAAAAAACGAAACAGCAGAAACAGGCGAGTTCCCCTGTTTCTACTGTTCGATTGCTATTAAGGTTTAATAACTAAGTTCGGTTTCTTACTTAAACTATGGCGACCATCGACAAAACGAACCGTACCAGATTTCGCTCTCATAACGAGCGACTGAGTCTCTCCATAAGATCCTTTGAATTGAACGCCGCGCATTAATTCACCATCTGTGACACCTGTTGCAGCAAAGATAGCATCGTCACCACGAACAAGATCTTCCATAAGAAGTACTTTATTCAAATCCAGTCCCATTCCTTCACAGCGTTTCACTTCCGCTTCATCTTGTGGAAGCAAACGTCCTTGGAGTTCTCCTCCAAGACATTTTAAAGCGACAGCTGCAATAACGCCTTCTGGAGCTCCGCCAGAACCGAATAAAATATCTACACCCGTTTTATCAAATGCCGTATTAATCGCACCCGCTACATCACCATCATTAATCAATTTAATGCGAGCACCTGCCTCGCGCAACTGAGCAATGATTTCTGCATGACGCGGACGATTTAATACAGTAGCCACAACATCTTGAATGTCTTTATTTTTTGCTTTTGCGACAGCTTTTAAATTATCAAGCACCGACGCATTAATATCAATTTGACCAACCGCTTCAGGTCCAACCGCGATTTTGTCCATATACATATCTGGTGCATGCAGAAGATTGCCGTGATCAGCTACAGCTAGTACAGCTAATGCATTCCAACCACCTGATGCCACAATATTTGTTCCTTCCAGGGGATCAACAGCTACATCCACTCTCGGACCGTAGCCAGTACCAAGCTTTTCTCCGATATATAGCATTGGAGCCTCGTCCATCTCACCTTCACCGATGACCACTGTTCCTTTCATCGGGATCGTATCGAACACATCACGCATCGCAGAGGTTGCCGCATCGTCCGCCTCATTTTTCTTTCCTCGTCCCATCCAGCGAGCGGAAGCTAAAGCTGCGGCCTCCGTTACACGGACAAGCTCCATTGATAAACTTCTTTCCATTTTGGTTTTCCTCCTGTATTACAACTGCAAATTTTAATTCGTATATCACATTAACATATATATTGTAACACATACACAGGAAATTGCGGGCAATAATTGTTTAGCTTTTTATTTGTTCTAATTCTTCTTCGGACAATTCCTCTCGCCAAAGCTCTGCACCAATATCACTAAGCTTTTCAACGAGCCTACTATATCCTCTGTCGATATGCTCCAGTCCGGTCACTTCTGTAATTCCTTCTGCCATCAATCCAGCGATGACAAGGGCTGCTCCAGCGCGCAAATCGCTCGCCTTCACTTTCGCCCCTTGAAGTTGCACAGGGCCATTAATGACGGCCGAGCGTCCTTCCACTTTCATGTTGGCATTCATTCGGCGCAATTCATCCACATGTTTAAAACGAGCAGAATAAATCGTATCAGTGACAATAGCTGATCCTTCTGCCTTGGTTAATAGAGAGGTAAAAGGTTGTTGGAGATCCGTTGGAAAACCCGGATAAACCAGGGTTTTAATGTCTACCGCTTTTAATTGATCCGCTTTTCCAACAAAAATTTTATCGTCAGCCATTTCAATTGGGACGTTCATTTCTCGTAGCTTCGCTGTTAAAGATTCTAAATGAAGAGGAATGACATTGTCTATTACAATTCCATCACCGGCAGCTGCGGCAAGAATCATAAATGTACCGGCTTCAATACGATCGGGGATAATCGTATGACGGCAACCATTTAAGTGTTCAACTCCATCAATCCGAATAATATCTGTGCCTGCTCCTTTAATTTTTGCTCCCATATTGTTTAACAATGTGGCTACATCAATAATTTCCGGCTCTTTTGCCGCGTTTTCAATCACGGTTCGTCCTTTTGCTTTGACTGCAGCCAGCATAATATTAATGGTGGCACCTACACTGACTACGTCTAAATAAATTCTCGCACCACGGAGTTCTTTCGCTCGCAAGTAAATCGCACCTTGCTCGTTCGTGACTTCCGCTCCAAGCGCTTCAAACCCTTTAATATGCTGATCGATCGGACGAGGTCCTAAATGACAGCCTCCCGGAAGGCCAATGACCGCTTTCTTAAACTTTCCGAGCATGGCACCCATCAAATAATAGGAAGCTCTGAGCTTTTTGACGCGGCCATTCGGAAGCGGCATCGCAATCATATTGGTAGGATCGACTTGCATTTCGCCATCCTTAAAGGTGACTTCACCACCAATTTCCTCTAGTAATCCCTTCAGCATATGAATATCCGATATATCTGGCAGCCCTTCAATTGTGACTGGAGACTCCGCCAAAATGGTTGCAGGGACAAGAGCAACCGCACTGTTCTTCGCTCCGTCGACCTTGATCGTTCCTTTTAATGGACGGCCTCCTACAATTTTCAGCTTTTCCATGTTTGACTCCCTTCTTTCACGCACTGACTAAGCATCGAAAAGGAATAACACCTAGATGTTTTTACAGCAAATTTTAATGGTTAATAGTTTATCCCAATATAGGTAAATCATGTAATAAATATTGATTATTTTGCTTTTCGTTGTTCCCAATCAGCAAGGAAAGCATCAATTCCTTTATCTGTTAATGGATGTTTGAACATTTGTTGTAGCACTTTAAACGGAATAGTAGAAATATGTGCACCACGAAGAGCGGCTTCTGTGACATGCTGTGGATGGCGAATGGATGCGGCAATAATTTCTGTTTCAATCCCATGAATTGTGAAGATATCAGCAATTTGTTCAATGAGATCTAATCCATTAGTGCCAATGTCATCAAGACGCCCTAAAAACGGAGATACATAAGTAGCACCTGCACGAGCGGCTAATAATGCTTGATTTGCACTGAAAATCAATGTCACATTTGTTTTAATACCTTCTTTAGCAAAAATGGCTACCGCCTTTAATCCTTCTGGTGTCATCGGTACTTTCACAGTAATATTCGGAGCAATTTTTGCTAGTTCACGACCCTCTTCGACCATTCCCTCTGCATCAAGAGCAATGACTTCAGCGCTGACAGAATCACTAACTAAGTCTGTAATTTCACGAAGACGATCATGAAATGGCACATCTTCCTTCGCAACTAAAGAAGGGTTCGTTGTTACTCCTGATAAAATCCCCCATGAATGGGCTTCTTTAATCTCTTCCATATTAGCTGTATCGATAAATAACTTCATAATTAAACTCTCCTTTGTATAAACGAATAGGGTCATTCATTTTTTGTTAAAAAAATATGCACGGAAACCGCCTTACTAAATAAGGCGGTTTCAATGGTACTTTTGATGTGTTTTTTACGCTTTACCTGAAGAACCGAACTCACGCATTTTGCCTTTAACTGTTTCTTTAATCGTGTCACGTGCAGGCCCTAAATATTTGCGCGGATCATATAGATCTGGTTTTTCAGCCAATACTTCGCGAACCGTTTTCGCAGAAGCAATTTGGTTTTCAGTGTTAACATTAATTTTTGCTGTTCCTAAAGAGATCGCTCTTTGGATATCTTTTGTTGGAATGCCTGTACCACCATGAAGAACTAACGGTACTCCTGTTAAATTCATGACTTCTTCCATACGATCAAAACCAAGGTTCGGTTCACCTTTGTAAGGTCCATGGACAGAGCCTAATGCAGGTGCAAAGCAGTCTACACCCGTTTCACGAACTAATTGATCACACTCGGCAGGAATCGCGTACATTGCTTCTGCATCATCTACAATAAGATCATCTTCTTGACCGCCGATGCGTCCAAGCTCAGCCTCTACAGATACACCATGAATGTGTGCAAGCTCAACTACTTTTTTCGTTAATGAAATATTTTCCTCTAACGGATGGTGAGACCCATCGATCATAACAGAAGTGAATCCTGCATGAATCGCTTTGGCACACATTTCAAAGCTTGAGCCATGGTCTAAATGAATAGCCACTGGCACAGTTACTTTGTACTCTTCCATTAAGGCTTCTACCATAGCAACGACTAATTTAAAACCACCCATATAACGGGCAGCGCCTTCAGAAACCCCAAGAATTACAGGTGATTTTTCTTCTTCTGCTGCTTGTAAAATCGCTTGTGTGAATTCAAGATTGTTTAAGTTAAATTGCCCTACAGCGTATTTTTCTTCTTTTGCTTTGTTAAGCATGTCTGTCATGGAAACTAAAGGCATAAATATTTTCCTCCTTGATCATCTGTTGTCAGCGCCCTGACCTATTCATTTCTCACTTTGTATCATACCAAAATAACCCCCAAAACAAAAGCGGAAGGCAACTGTTTATCAAGGACAAACAAAACTTAATAAGCAATGTACTCCTTTACCGTTTGGCGAATATCATCAATATCAAATGGTTTAGCAAAATGAGTCAAGGCACCCAGATTTTTTGCCTCTTGAATCATATCAAGCTCTCCATAAGCGGTCATAATAATGACCCGAATATCACTATTTTTTTGTTTCATCCTTTTCAAAATCTCTATTCCATCCATTCCGGGAATCTTCATATCTAATAAAACTAAGTCCGGCTTATGCTCATCCGCAATCTCTAGCGCCTGTACGCCATTTGCCGCTTGAAAGGTTTCATACCCTTCTTTTTGTAATACCTCATTTAATAAAATTCGAATTCCAAATTGATCATCAACAATCAATATTTTCTCGCTCATATTCATTCCCCCTACTATGTACGCATTTCTTATTTTGTATTTCTTTTCCTACCGTGAAAATTCCTGCTTTCCTCGCTAATTAATTTACAGTATCAGCCTATTTTGCCCCTCAAATGAAACAAATGTATAATAGTTAGCGAAAAGGAGGAATCATTGTGCTTAAAATGTTCTCTACTCAACTAAATGGACTACTCCAGCGAATTGCTGATAAAGAGGTCGACCAAATCGAAGATGGTGCTCGTTTACTTGCACAAGCAGCGATCGGTGACGGCACTATTTTTATAAAAGGATTGAATGAAATGAAGGCAGTAGAAGCGGAAGCGGTACTCGGAGCAGAGCCCCTCGTTCACGCCAAACCACTTTTATCGATCGATCATGTGTCAGAGATCGATCGTCTCCTTCTCGTTAGTCGCTTTGCTGATGACGAAGAGGCTTTGACAATTGCTAAAGAGTTGCAGGAGAAAAACATCCCGTTTATCGCCATTGCCGGTGCTACATCTACAGAGAATGAGTCATTAGAAAATGTAGCAGACATCTTTATCAATACAAAACTATTGAAAGGCTTGCTGCCGAATGAACAAGGCGAACGTACTGCCTTTCCATCTAGCATCGCCGCTCTTTACATTTACTTTTTATTAAAATTAACCATTGATGAAATCTTACTGGACAACGATTGAAGCTACCGTTTAATGACGGTAGCTTTTTTCATTTTGGGATACTAGTTGAAATCAGGCGGTCATGTCCCCTTTTCGAGCGTGTCCTGCCTATCATCAGTCACCATACCCTATCAATTAGGAGAAATCTCACGAAAAAAGCCGTTAAAACGCATAATCGCGTTTTAACGACTTTCATATCACCATTATTTTCCTTGTAATGTCGCTTCAATGAAGTCACGGAACAATGGCTGTGGACGAGTTGGTCTAGATGTGAATTCTGGATGGAATTGAGCTGCCACAAACCAAGGGTGGTCTTTCAACTCAATCACTTCTACTAGACGGCCATCTGGACTTGTACCTGAGAAGATGAATCCTTTTTTCTCCATTTGTTCACGGAATTCATTGTTGAATTCATAACGATGACGATGACGCTCATACACCACTTCATCATTGTAAGCATCAAACGCTTTTGTTCCTTTGTGAAGTTTACATGGATATAAACCTAGACGTAATGTACCCCCAAGGTCTTCTACATCTTTTTGTTCTGGTAAAAGATCGATGATTGGGTATTGAGTTGTCGGATCGATTTCTGAAGAATGTGCTCCTTCAAGGTTTAACACATTTCTTGCAAATTCAATCGAAGCTAGCTGCATACCTAAGCAAATCCCAAAGAATGGGACTTTATTTTCACGAGCGTATTGGATGGCTGCTAATTTTCCTTCGATACCACGATCGCCAAATCCACCAGGAACTAGAATACCGTCTGCATCCTTCAATTGATCGGCTACATTTTCCGCTGTTATTTCCGCAGAATTGACCCAATCGATCTCAATATCAGCATCAAATGTATAGCCTGCATGTTTTAATGATTCCGCAACAGAAATATACGCATCTTGAAGCTCAACATATTTACCAACAAGGGCAATTTTTGTTTTGCGTGACAAGTTACGTACCTTGTCAACAAGTGCTGTCCATTCTGTCATTTCTGCATCATGACATTGAATTTTTAAATGACGGCAAACTAAATCATCCATCTTTTGTTCTTGTAAAGATAATGGAACAGCATATAACGTATCTGCATCCAGTGCTTCAATCACTGCTTCTGGTGCAATATCACAGAAAAGAGCTAGCTTATCTTTCATATCTTGAGAAATCGGCATTTCTGTACGAACGACGATAATGTTTGGCTGAATACCAAGGCTGCGAAGCTCTTTCACACTGTGTTGCGTTGGCTTTGTCTTCATTTCGCCAGCCGCTTTTAAGTAAGGAATTAATGTACAGTGGATATACATTACATTGTCTGAACCGATATCACTCTTAATTTGACGGATCGCTTCAAGGAAAGGAAGTGATTCAATATCTCCTACCGTTCCACCAATTTCAGTGATAACTACGTCAGCATTTGTTTCTTTACCCGCACGCATTACACGTTCTTTAATTTCGTTCGTAATATGTGGAATTACTTGAACTGTTCCACCTAAATATTCGCCGCGACGCTCTTTACGAAGCACCGTGGAATAAATTTTTCCTGTTGTCACATTGCTGTACTTAGACAAGTTAATGTCGATGAAACGCTCATAGTGACCTAAGTCTAAATCCGTTTCTGCCCCATCATCTGTTACGAATACTTCCCCGTGTTGGTAAGGACTCATCGTTCCTGGATCGACGTTGATGTACGGATCAAATTTTTGAATCGTTACCTTTAATCCTCGATTTTTCAACAAACGGCCAAGGGATGCAGCTGTAATTCCTTTACCTAAGGAAGAAACTACTCCACCTGTCACAAAAATATATTTAGTCAACTGAAAATCCCCCTTCAATCTATTGTTCCCTATAATAAAAGTATTGAATAAACCAATTTTTTCAGGGCTTAAAACACAAAAACGCCCCGCCTACTTAAAAAGTAAAGGGAGCGTTATAAACATAAAACATATCTCTTAAAGAGCCCAAATAAAATACTACAATTTGGGCCAAGATAAGTCAAGAAAAGATTAAAAATCTTTATTTTCGATCATCGTCTTCGTCATCATCGAGATCATATTCATCTTCAGCAACTAACTCGTCTTCGAAGTCTTCTTCTTCGTCGTCTTCGTCATCATCTAAATCATTTAAATCATTGAGATCTTCGATTTCATCTTCGTCTTCTAAGTCGTCGATGTCGTCTTCATCAAACTCTAATTCTTCATCGGCTTCATCTAGATCTTCTATATCTTCATCTTCATCAAAGTTTTCTTCTTTTGCAGCCTTTTTCGTCTTTTTCTTTCTCGTTTTGACAGCTGGCGCTACTTCTTCTTCTAATTGGTCAACTGGGTACCATGCACGCAGTCCCCAACGATTCTCACCAAGTGTGATAAATCGACCATCAAAATTTAAGTCCGTGTAGAATTGGACCATACGCTGTCTTAGTTCTTCATCACTCAACTCTAAACATTGTTGAATTTGATTTAAAATTTCTTGAAATGTAATTGGTTGTTTACTTTCTTCAAGAATAATAAATGCCACTTCAATAAAGGACATCTCTCTTCGTTCTTCTTTAGACAATTGCTTTAAATTCACATCCGCACTTCCCTTCTCTATTTACACACCCTGCAAAAAGCGGTAGAGCCTCGCTCTAACCACTTTTATTTACATTCGTTTGGCAACGCACTATTGCTTTCGAACAATTTTTAGAGCAAAAAAGGCCATATTTTTCATTATAAACATAACCACTTTCAATATGCTATAAGTTTATGTTAAGATTCTTACTTTTTTTCTACATTTACTTGATACTTTCATTTAGCGAGTCTTTTTTAGGCTTCTTTAATTCCATAAAAGCTTTGTAGAATAAGAATAAGGAAAGGCAAATAAAAGGAATAGCACCTAGCTGTTTATTATATAACCATATGACTAGAAACGTACTGACACCTATGATGATATAACCTAATAATTGTTTCACCTTTTCACATCCCGTCATTGTCCTTATTCTCATTGTATACTCACAACTAGCATTTAATCCATCTTAATAATATTAAGAAATTGCAAAGGTTATATTTATTATCATTTATATCCAAAACAAATAAAAACCATAAGTAAAAAAGAACCGCAAAAGGAATAAGATGCATTCCTTTTGCGGTCCGTTCGCTCTACATATTTCTTCTATACTGGCCGCCCACTTCGTAGAGAGCTTTCGTAATTTGGCCAAGACTTGCTACTTGTACACAATTCATTAGCTCCGCAAAAATATTGCCGCCGCTAATCGCTGTTTCCTTTAACTGATTCAATGCCGCTGCTGTTTGATCTGTATGCTTTTGCTGGAAGTGGCGTAAATTCGTAATTTGCAGCTCTTTCTCCTCTATTGTTGCTCGGGCGATTTCCATATTATCGATATCCTCTTCAGATGGAGGATTCGGATTTAAGTACGTGTTCACACCGATAATTGGCAGTTCGCCTGTATGCTTGAGCATCTCGTAATGCATCGATTCTTCTTGAATTTTTCCGCGTTGATATTGCGTTTCCATAGCCCCAAGTACGCCGCCACGATCATTGATGCGCTCAAACTCTTGTAACACAGCCTCTTCGACTAAGTCCGTTAACTCTTCCACAATAAATGAACCTTGCAGCGGATTTTCATTTTTAGACAATCCATGTTCATTTGTAATAATTAATTGAATGGCCATTGCCCGACGAACAGATTCCTCTGTTGGTGTCGTGATCGCTTCATCATACGCATTAGTATGCAGCGAGTTACAGTTATCCTGTAAGGCCATCAATGCCTGTAAAGTAGTACGAATATCATTAAAGTCGATTTCCTGTGCATGCAGTGAACGACCTGACGTTTGTACATGATACTTTAATTTTTGTGAGCGTTCATTCGCGCCGTATTTCTCTCTCATTGTGACCGCCCAAATACGGCGTGCTACACGGCCAATAACCGTATACTCTGGATCCAATCCGTTTGAGAAGAAGAAAGATAAGTTAGGGGCAAAATCATCAATATCCATGCCGCGACTTAAGTAATATTCAACATACGTAAATCCATTCGCCAGCGTAAAGGCTAGCTGAGAAATAGGATTCGCTCCCGCTTCAGCAATATGATAACCGGAAATCGATACCGAGTAATAGTTACGCACCGCTTGATCAATGAAATATTGTTGAATATCCCCCATTAACCGCAAGGCAAATTCCGTAGAGAAAATACAAGTATTTTGTCCTTGGTCTTCTTTTAAAATATCCGCTTGTACCGTTCCACGTACTGTTTTCAACGTTTGCGAACGAATGTCAGCGAATTCCTCTACGGTCAGCACCCGACCAAGCTCTTCTTCCTTCACCTTCACTTGCTGATCGATCGCTGTGTTCATAAACATGGCCAAAATGATTGGTGCAGGCCCATTAATCGTCATTGATACAGATGTTGATGGATGACAAAGATCAAAGCCATGGTACAACTTTTTCATATCATCTAGCGTACAAACGTTGACGCCACTCTCACCAATTTTCCCGAAAATATCTGGGCGATGATCCGGATCTTCCCCATACAATGTCACCGAATCGAAAGCTGTACTTAGGCGCTTCGCCTCATCACCTTTTGACAAATAATGGAAGCGGCGATTCGTTCTTTCTGGCGGTCCTTCTCCCGCAAACTGCCGCTTCGGATCTTCTCCTTTTCGTTTAAACGGAAACACGCCTGCTGTATAAGGAAAAGAGCCTGGTACATTTTCGCGGTAAACCCAACGAAGAATTTCACCATAATCAGCATATTTCGGCAAAACTACTTTTGGAATAGGCAGCCCTGATAAGCTAGTCGTCGTCAATTCCGTCACGATTTCTTTATCGCGCACCTTTGTGATAAGCTTTTCACCTGCATATTTTTCTCGCAATTCCGCCCAGCCTCGAAGGATATTTTTTGACTCTGCCGTTAATTGATCTTCTAAGCCCGCTTTTAACGCTTCAAGCGAAGATAGAACTTCCCCATTCGTTTCTTTTGCTTGCACTTCTTCAATTGCGCCTTCAAGCTGGAACAGACGGCGTGCAACATTCATCTGTTCTTCAGACCGTTTATGATAGCCGCGCACCGCTTCAGTGATTTCACGTAAATAATAACGACGGTCATTTGGAATGATGACGTTTTGTTTCTCAACATTGGCTTTCTTGCTAAAAGAAGCCGCCCAATCCGTTCCTGTTTTTTCATTAATGGTCTCTACTAAAGCAGCAAATAAAGCATTCGTGCCTTGATCATTAAACTGGCTCGCGATCGTTCCATACACCGGCATTTCGTCTAGTGGCTGATCAAATAAGTTCCGGCTGCGCTGATACTGCTTTTGTACTTGCCGTTTCGCATCTTCGGAACCTTTTCTTTCAAATTTATTGATGACAATTAAATCAGCAAAATCGATCATATCGATTTTCTCAAGCTGAGACGGCGCTCCAAATTCGCTCGTCATCACATACATCGAAACATCAGAAATATCCGCGATCTCGGCATCCCCTTGACCGATTCCGCTCGTTTCCACAATGATTAAATCATATTGAGCCGCCTGCACCACTTGAATGGCATCTTTAATAGCAAGCGACAGCTCCGTGCGAGAATTCCTTGTCGCTAAGCTTCTCATAAATACTCGGTTGTTAAAAATCGCGTTCATTCGAATCCGGTCACCAAGCAATGCTCCACCCGTTTTTTGCTTTGTTGGATCAATGGATAAAACCGCTACTTTTTTATCTGGAATCTCGTTTAAAAATCGGCGAATCAACTCATCAGTGAGGGAGCTTTTCCCTGCGCCACCTGTACCCGTAATCCCGATGACAGGAGCTTTTGCCCCCATCGATTGAATGCGATTAAAGATCTCTTTTGCAGCTATTTTTTGCTCTTCATCCGCATCAATTTGATCTTCAGCAAGTGAAATTAACTTTGAAACAACTGGAACATTGCCATTTTGAAGCTGATCAAGCTCCTCTTTCACAGAGCTTGTTACAGTGGAATAGTCACATTCTTCAAGCATGCGATTAATCATGCCTTGCAAGCCATATTGACGGCCATCCTCTGGAGAAAAAATACGAGCAATCCCATAATCATGAAGCTCTTTGATTTCTTTAGGAATGATGACGCCGCCTCCGCCTCCATAAATGCGAATATGCGCACATCCTCTTTCCTCTAGCAAGTCGTAAATATATTTAAAATACTCAACATGGCCCCCTTGGTAAGAAGAGATCGCAATTCCCTGCACATCCTCTTGAATAGCAGCGTTTACAATCTCTTCAACGGAACGATTATGCCCTAGATGAATCACTTCCGCTCCACTCGATTGTAAAATCCGACGCATAATATTGATTGATGCATCATGACCATCAAAAAGGCTAGAGGCTGTCACAAAGCGAATATGATGCTTAGGTTTATATATCTCCACTGTTTGACCCATTTTTCTTCCCCCTTAGCTTTTCGTTTTGTATCCGTTAATCCCAGAAAAAAGCAAATCCAACTGCAACTCAATATAATCATCAATCGTAAATGATTTTCTTAAACTCCAGCGACGGAACCCCCACATTTGCCCTTGAACAAAAATATTTTGTGCAAGCATATGAATCGTTCGTTCATCCATATCCAATTCCTTTGTTTCCACACAACGACGAATTAATCTCTCAAACATGCTCACCATATCCATTTCCTTTTTCAATACATATGGTAGCGCATCCTTTGAAAGTGATTTCGCCTCTTGGTACATCACAAGCACTTCATCCTGCATCTCATCTACTACTTTAAAATAATAACCGACACCTAGCTTTAAGCTATCAAGCGTCCCCACCTCTAAATCGATTCTTTGCAGTCGATCTTTTACTTGGTCATAAATGCTATCACATACAAGATAAAGGACATCCTCTTTTGTTCGGATATATTCATATAAAGTACCGATGCTAAACCCCGATGCTTTCGCAATCTCTCTCGTTGTTGTCCGATGAAAGCCTTTTTGCTTAAAAAGATTGACCGCCCCTTTGATCATCTCGGCCCGCCTTTTTTGTATTAACTGTTCATCTTTGACAGATGCATGTACTTTTCGTTTATTTGCATCCATGTTTTATCAACCGCCTTTATTTGAACATACAGAAAGCAAGGAGGAAGAACAGACGAGAGGGTTAAATGCCCCTCCTCTGCTCTTGTCTTAGTATGAAACTTTTTGGTTCTTTGACTTTACGAAGCGCTTCTTTAACTTTCTGGCCAGTTCCGCGCTTTTCTTTTTGTCCAGTTACAACGGCTAGACTCTCGGACATAAGTCGTCACGTCTGTGTGGCAAAGAACGCCACTTCGACGGTCCACCTTATGTCTGCCGAGTCTAAACAGCCGTTTCCATTCTTCTTATTTAGTAACCATTCTTGAAATAACTAGACGCTGGATTTCTTGGGTACCTTCGTAGATTTGAGTGATTTTCGCGTCACGCATATAGCGCTCTACTGGGTAATCTTTTGTATAGCCGTAGCCGCCGAAGATTTGAACAGCTTCTGTTGTGACTTTCATCGCTGTGTCACCGGCCATTAATTTGGACATAGCTGATTCTTTTCCGTATGGCAATCCTTTAGATTCTAACCAAGCTGCTTGGTATGTTAATAAACGTGATGCTTCTACAGCTGTTGCCATATCGGCGATTTTGAAAGAGATCCCTTGGTTTGCCACAATTGGCTTACCAAATTGTTTACGCTCTTTCGCGTACTCAACGGAAGCATCTAATGCACCTTGGGCAATTCCTACTGCTTGAGCAGCAATCCCGTTACGGCCGCCATCTAGTGTCATCATCGCTACTTTAAAGCCGTCGCCTACCTCGCCTAAAATGTTCTCTTTCGGTACACGGCAGTCTTCAAAGATAATTTCAGTTGTTGGTGATGAACGAATGCCAAGTTTCTTTTCTTTTTTACCAACAGAAAAGCCTGGGAAGTCTTTTTCTACGATAAATGCTGTTGTACCGCGTTGTTTGGATTCTGGATCCGTTAAAGCAAACACGATATAAATGTCAGCAATGCCGCCATTCGTGATGAAAATTTTAGAACCGTTTAAAATGTATTCATCTCCTTCTACGCGAGCCGTTGTTTTCATACCGCCCGCATCGGAACCTGAACCTGGTTCTGTTAAACCGTATGCACCGATTTTCTCCCCTTGTGCCATCGGTTTCAAATATTTTTGTTTTTGTTCTTCTGTACCAAATTTATAGACAGGCCAGCCTGCTAAAGACGTATGAGCGGATAGCGTTACACCTGTTGAAGCACAAACACGCGATAACTCTTCAACCGCGATACAATAAGCTAAATAATCACTGCCAATGCCGCCATACTCTTCTGGCCATGGAATCCCTGTTAAGCCAAGCTCCGCCATTTTTTGAAACAGTTCCATATCAAAACGTTCTTCTTCATCGCGTTCAGCTGCTGTTGGTTCTACTTCATTTTTAGCAAAGTCTCGTACCATCTTGCGAATCATTTCATGTTCTTCTGTTAATTGAAAGTTCATCTCATTTCCCCATCCCTTTTTAATTTATTTAATGAGCTGCTTACTAATAACAAGCCTTTGAATTTCGCTAGTACCTTCATAAATTTCTGTGACTTTCGCATCTCTGAAATAACGTTCAACTGGATATTCTTGCGTGTACCCGTAACCACCATGTACTTGAACGGCTTCGATTGATACGTCAACCGCTGTTTTTGAAGCGAATAATTTCGCCATAGAAGCTTCTTTTCCACACGGTAGGCCTTTCGCGCGTAAATTAGCGGCACGATACACGAGCAACCTTGCTGCTTCTACACTTGTTGCCATATCTGCTAATTTAAAAGCAAGTCCTTGTTGCGCAGCAATCGGCTTACCAAATTGCTTGCGTTCTTTCGAATAATTGGTCGCTTCTTGTAAAGCTGCTTCAGCGATCCCCAACGACTGAGCAGCAATCCCAATTCGACCAACATCGAGGTTCGCCATGGCGATTTTAAATCCTTCTCCTTCTTGACCGAGGAGATTGGCAGCGGGCACTTGCATATCTTCAAATGTCAATTGCACCGTGCGCGAGCCATGAAGACCCATTTTATGTTCGTCCTTGCCGATCACAAGCCCCGGCGTATCTTTTTCAACGATAAACGCTGAAACCCCTTTGCCTCCCAATTCAGGATTGGTAGAAGCAAAGACAATATATGTATCTGCTTCTCCCCCATTTGTGATAAACACTTTTGAGCCGTTAATAATATATTGATCCCCTTGTTTGACCGCTCTTGTTTTTAAGCTGGCGGCATCTGAACCGGCGCTCGGCTCAGTTAAACAAAATGCCCCTAAATATTCTCCCGTCGCTAATTTAGGCACATATTTCCGCTTTTGTTCTTCCGTTCCGAAATAAAGAATTGGATTGGTTCCTACAGATGTATGAACCGATAAAATAACTCCCACTGTCGCGCTCACTCTGGAAAGTTCGTTAATGGCAATAATGTAGGAAGTGAAGTCCATTTCACTGCCGCCATACTCTTCTGGAATCGTGATCCCCAGCAATCCTAATTCGGCCATCTTGTTTAAGATTTCGCGCGGGAATTCCCCTTCTTCCATACGCTCAATCCACGGAGTGATTTCAGCCTCCGCAAAATCTCTCACCATTTTTCTCATCATTTCTTGCTCTTCCGTAAAACGCAATTCCATGATTGATTCCCCCTGTTGTTAAAGGCTCTTATTCGTAGCTATAAAATCCGCGACCTGACTTTTTGCCAAGCCAGCCTGCTTTTACGTATTTTCTAAGCAATGGGCATGGGCGATATTTGTCATCACCAAAGCCGTCATGCAAGATTTCCATAATATAAAGACATGTGTCGAGGCCGATAAAATCAGCTAGCGTCAATGGTCCCATCGGATGGTTCATGCCGAGCTTCATCACTTCATCAATCGCTTCTTTCGTTGCTACCCCTTCATACAACGTGTAAATCGCTTCATTAATCATCGGCATCAGGATACGGTTAGAGACAAACCCTGGAAAATCATTGACCTCTACAGGTACTTTGCCCAGCGTATGTGTCATGTTTTCAATCGTTTTATACACTTCATCCGCTGTCGCTAAGCCGCGAATGATTTCGACTAGCTTCATAACAGGCACTGGATTCATAAAGTGCATGCCGATTACTTTTTCAGGACGGTCCGTGGCAGCTGCAATTTCGGTAATAGGCAAGGAAGATGTGTTGGAAGCAAGAATTGTGTGATCTGGAGTAATTTCATCTAACTCAGCAAAAATTTTACGTTTGATCTCCATATTTTCAACCGCTGCTTCAATCACTAAATCAACACTTTGTGCATCTTGTAAGTTCGTAGATTTCACGATCCGACTTAATACTTCATCTTTTTCCCCTTCTGTCATTCGCTCTTTTTCCACTTGACGAGAAAGGTTTTTGTTGATACCAGCTAAACCGCGTTCTAAATATTCTTCTTTTAAGTCATTTAGTATCACTTCATAGCCTGCCTGTGCACAAACTTGTGCAATTCCTGAACCCATTTGACCAGCACCAATAACCATTAACTTTTTGACCTTCATCGTTTCCCCTCCACATTTTCCTCGATTGTTCAAAATGAAAAATTACCCTTGTACTTCAATCATAATGGCATCCCCTTGGCCGCCACCGCTACAAATAGACGCAACTCCGATGCCGCCGCCTCTGCGCTTTAATTCATAGGCAAGGGTTACAATAATTCTTGCACCGCTTGCACCAATTGGATGGCCAAGAGCGACTGCACCGCCATTGACATTCACTTTTTCAGGATCTAAATTTGCAATTTTTCCACTTGCTAAAGCAACCGCTGCAAATGCTTCATTGATTTCAAACAAATCTATTTCTTCTAAAGAACGACCTGTCTTTTTCAAAAGCTCATTGATAACAAGACCAGGTGTTTGCGGGAAATCTTTCGCTTCTACCGCTACTTCTGCGTGACCAATGATCGTAGCAAGCGGCGTTTTTCCTTCTTTCTTTGCTCGTTCGTCGCTCATTAGTACTAATGCACCTGCTCCATCGTTAATGCCCGGTGCATTACCTGCTGTAATCGTTCCTTCGTTCCCGAATGCTGGGCGCAATTTAGCGAGCGTTTCTTTTGTTGTTTCTTTACGCGGTGCTTCATCTTGGGAAATCGTGATTGGATCTCCTTTTCGCTGTGGTACTTGAACGGCTACAATTTCTTCTGCTAGCTTGCCAGATTCAATAGCTACAATCGCTTTTTCATGGCTTCGCACTGCCCATTCATCCTGCTCTTCACGAGACAGATTGAATTCTTCTGCTGTACTATTTCCATACGTCCCCATATGAACACCTGTAAAGCTGCAAGATAGCCCGTCAGATATCATTAAGTCTACTAATGGTGCATCGCCCATCCGAAGACCCCAACGCCCCTTTGGCAACGCATATGGTGCATTAGACATTGATTCCATCCCACCAGCAACAATAACTTCCTCATCGCCAGCACGAATAATTTGATCAGCTAATGTCACGCTTCGCAAACCAGATGCACACACTTTATTAATCGTTTCCGTCTTCACTTCCCAAGGAATTCCTGCTTCTCTTGCGGCCTGTCTAGATGGAATCTGGCCTTGCCCCGCTTGAAGAACATTTCCAAAAATCACTTCATCTACTTGATCAGGCTGAACACCTGCTCGATTCAACGCTTCCTTAATCGCAATTCCACCAAGCTGAGAAGCCGTTAGTGAGCTCAATCCTCCACCAAATTTCCCAAAAGGCGTTCGTGCCCCATCAATAATTACTGTTTTTGTCATGTTTTTTCCTCCTTCAAGTTCGGTTAAGTAACCGTTTTCACTCTTGACTGAACGCTCGCTCGAAGCATAACCAAAAGGAAAGAGACACAAAATATCCTTGGGCCTCTCTATAACTCTCTTACCCTTATTTTAAGACAAAATTTGATAAAATCAAATAATAATAAAGAAAATTCTAAAAAATTTTACAAAAGAAAAGCGGAAGGCGCCGTTTAGCGACGTATGGACTAGATCACTCCGCACAAGATAAAGACACCTTCCACCTTTGTTTAAAAGGAACTGCCGCATAAGAGGTAGCCTCATATGTGACAGATACCTTATCCCATATTATTTTTGCTCTTCTTCTGTAGAAGCTGTTTCTGCTATCACAGCGGCTGTTTGCTCTTCTGGTTGTTCTACTTCTACTGTTGTTTCTGTTTCTTCCGGTTCTTCTTCTGGCGTGATAGCTGCTTTTTGCGGACCGAAAATGGCTTTTTCTAAAAGCTCGGCCACGTCGTAAGTAGCTACTTTATCTTCCACTTCCTTCGCTTTCGTTCCATCAGATAGCATCGTCAAGCAGTATGGACAGCCTGAGCTAATGACAGACGGGTTGCAAGCTAATGCTTGCTCGGTACGGGCGACGTTAATGCGGTGACCTGTATCTTCTTCCATCCACATTAATCCTCCGCCAGCTCCACAGCACATGCCTGTTTCACGACGGCGCTCCATTTCAACAAGCTTGACGCCAGGAATCGTTTTTAAAATTTCACGTGGCGGATCATACACATCATTGTAACGTCCTAAATAACAAGAATCGTGGAAAGTAATTGTCTCATTCACTTCATACTGCGGCTTGAGTCGACCTTCTTTGACAAGCTGAGCAAGCAATTCCGTATGATGATACACTTCAGCTGTAAAACCTAATTCCGGGTACTCATTTTTGAAAATGTTGTACGCATGCGGATCAATCGTGACAATCTTCTTCACTTCGTTTTTCTCAAACTCCGCGATATTGGCTGTTGCTAGCTCTTGGAATAAAAATTCATTTCCAAGTCGGCGAGGTGTATCTCCTGAGTTTTTCTCTTTATTTCCTAAAATCGCGAATTTCACATCAGCCTCATTTAATAATTTCGCAAAAGCAAGAGTGATTTTTTGGCTGCGATTATCGAACGCTCCCATGGAACCAACCCAAAGCAAGTATTCAAAGTCTTCACCCGCTTTTTTCATCTCTCTTACAGTTGGCACATGAACATCATCGCGAAGATCCCGCCAGTTTTCTTTTTCTTTCCGGTTTAAGCCCCATGGATTTCCTTGACGCTCAATGCTTTGCATTGCACGCTGAGCTTCTGGATCCATTTTCCCCTCTGTTAACACAAGGTAACGACGCAAATCAATAATTTTATCGACATGTTCATTCATAACTGGACATTGATCTTCACAGTTACGGCATGTTGTACAAGCCCAGATTTCCTCTTCTGTGATGATGTCGCCAATTAGGCTCGGATTGTAAAGCTCCGCTGCCACTTCTGCTCCACCACCCTTTGCCGCACTGGCCATCGCTAGCTGGTTTCCTTTCGTACCAGAGAAAGAAAAAGCTGGTACCCATGGTTGCTTCGATGTCACAGCTGCACCTGTCATCGTCAAATGATCACGTAACTTTACGATTAAATCCATTGGCGAAAGCATTTTTCCTGTACCTGTTGCTGGACACATATTCGTACAGCGTCCACACTCTACACAAGCATAAAAATCAATCATTTGTAATTGATTAAAGTCTTGAATTTTACCAACACCAAATGATTCTTGAGACTCATCCTCAAAGTCAATTGGTTTAAGTGTACCCGCCTTCTCTAAACGGTGAAAATATACATTAACGGGTCCTGCGATTAAGTGGGCATGCTTAGATTGTGGCACATATACTAAGAAAGTCAGTAGAACGAATAAATGAATCCACCACATCACGTAGAAAATCGTAATAGCAGCTGTTTCTCCAATGCCAGCCATGGCTACAGCAATAGCTGAAGCAATCGGTTCAACGCCTGTCCAATGAATATTCGCTCCCTCATGCCAAATTAAATCCATTCCATTTCCAACGAGCACAGAAAGCATGAGCGATCCGATGAAAATTAAGACAAGCCCATTTTTCCAGCCGCGCTTTAAGCGGACAAGCTTTTCAATATATCGACGGTGGAACGCCCAAACAACCGCCACAAGAATGACTAATGTAACAATTTCTTGGAAAAATTTAAATCCGTCATACAATGGACCGAGCGGCAAGTGAGCCCCTGGCACAATCCCTTTAATAATAAAATCAATGGCGCCAAGCTGAACAAGCAAGAAACCATAGAAAAACATGACGTGAATAACACCGCTCTTCTTATCCTTCAAAAGCTTCTTTTGGCCAAATACATTGACCCAAATATTGCTTAAGCGTTCTTTCACATCGTTATTAAATTCTTCTTTTTTACCTAATTGAATGTACTCGTAACGCGTTTTCAATAAATAAGCGAATAAATAAGCACCGTAAGCGATTACAAGTACCGCAGCAATTAAGTTGATCCATAGCAAACCGTTCATCGTCCCCCACGCACTCCTTTCCAAGATGTCGCCATCTTTTTCCCCCTTTGATTAAACAAAAGAAAACATAAAAAATTTTCAGAATGTTTCTATCTCTATTATATGATGAATGAGCATTCAGTCAACTAATTATTTTTAATTTTTAAAAAAAAGACGCTGGAAACGATTTTTTCTCCGTTTTGGAGATACTATTCTAAGAAAAGGAGGTGGATGGCTGATGTGGTTGATTTTCTGTCTTTTTCTCCTGTTCATCCTCGTCTCAGCTGACCTTTATTTTGGACGAAGAAAGGCGATGAACAAGCCCTTTCAAAAGAGTTATCCACACAGAAAAGGCAAAATTGATTTTTTCAGTAGTGGACCGGAACTTTTTGATCAGTTGTTTGCGGATATAAAAAATGCTCAACATCGAGTGCTTTGCCTTTTTTATATTGTAAAGGATGATGAATGCAGCCAGAGATTTTTTTCGGTGTTAAAGGAGGCAGCCAAACGTGGCGTGGAAGTTTATTTATTAATGGATCGGCTCGGCAGTCATAAAGTAAAAAAATCAATCATGCACGATTTAAAGCAAGCAGGTGTTCATGTAGATTTTTCCTGCAAGCCTCGTCTACCCTATTTATTTTTTTCACTACAGCAGCGCAATCATCGTAAAATTACGGTCATTGATGATCGCATCGGTTATCTAGGCGGCTTTAATGTTGGGCGCGAGTATATAAACGAAAGCCAAAAGCCAGCACTGTCTCCATGGCGAGATTATCATTTACGCTTCAATGGGGAAGTTGTTCAAGATTTAGAAGCTGAATTTTTAGCTGATTGGAATCAGGAGAAACGCCCCTTTTTAAAGGCTATATATCGTGAAAATGCTTGTAAACAAGGGGTTAAACAAGCTATTTTACCTTCCAAAAACGGAGAACTTGAAGACACACTCGTATCATTGATCGCGGCGACTAAACAGTCTATGTTTATCGGTTCTCCCTATTTTACTCCTTCTAAACCCGTTTTTCAGCAATTAATCGCGGCGCTTGAGCGCGGAGTGTCAATCACTATACTGCTACCTGCCCATGCTGACCATTCACTTGTTAAACAAGCATCCTACCCTTATTTGCGAAAGCTACTTCAATATCAAAACGCTCGTATTCACCTATTTAACAAAGGTTTCTATCATGCGAAAATTGTCATATTCGACAACCGCTTTTGTGATATCGGGACTGCTAATTTCGACGAGCGTAGCCAGCTCATTAACTGGGAATGTAACTGTTTGATTGATAGCTCTCAATTTATTGCCAACATTCAACCTGTCATTGAAAAAGATATCGCTAACTCAGAAACATTAACATTAGATGGACTGAATCATTTGTCAATCGATGAGCGGGTCAAAGAACAAGTTGCCAAATTAGTGTGCAAGTATTTGTAGATCAGTGGACGTCTACTAATGTGATTGGGCATTATCTGGGTCTACCGGCATTCTCACGCAATTTCATCCATCAAAAAAGCTTGCAGATAGTCTGCAAGCTTTTTGATTACATTTTTTCTGGTGCGGATACGCCGATTAATTGTAGAGCGTTTTTCAATGTGATTTGCACCGCTTTGATAAGTGATAAACGTGCTTCTGATAAAGCTTTGTTGTTTGGATCAAGCACTTTCTCCGCATTGTAGAAGCTGTGGAAAGCAGCTGATAGCTCTTGTGTGTAGTTAGCGATGCGGTGTGGAATGCGTTTTTCCGCTGCTTCTGCCACTACTTGTGGGAAATCGCCCATTTTCTTCAATAGATCAATTTCCTTTTCCGCTCCTAGAAGAGACAGATCCGCATCCGGGTTGATGTTCATTCCTTGTTCTTCGCCTTGGCGTAGAATACTGCTGATGCGTGCATGAGCGTATTGAGCATAATAAACAGGGTTTTCATTCGATTGTGAAACGGCTAAGTCTAAGTCAAAATCCATATGCGTGTCGCCGCTTCTCATTGCGAAGAAATAACGAACGGCGTCTAATCCCACTTCTTCGACTAGTTCACGCATCGTAACTGCTTTTCCTGTACGTTTACTCATTTTCATTTTTTCACCGTTTTTATATAAGTGAACAAGTTGAATCACTTCCACTTCAAGGCTCTCTCGATTGTATCCAAGTGCCTCGACAGCCGCTTTCATACGTGGAATGTAGCCATGGTGATCGGCTCCCCAAATGTTGATCACTTTTTCGTGGCCGCGTTCAAATTTATCTTTATGGTACGCGATGTCCGGTGTTAAGTACGTGTATGTTCCATCATTTTTCACGAGCACGCGGTCTTTATCATCACCAAACGTTGTCGAACGGAACCAAACAGCTCCCTCTTCTTCAAAAATATGTCCTTGTTCACGAAGAGCTGCCAACGCCTCATCAATTTTGCCATTTTCATAAAGCGATGTTTCAGAATACCAAACATCGAAATCAACGCGGAAGTTTTCTAGGTCTTTTTTCAGCTTTTCCATCTCATATTTCAAGCCATATTCTCTAAATGTTTGATAGCGTTCTTCCTGCGACATTGACGCGAATTTGTCGCCGAATTCTTCTGCTAGCTTTTGACCGATGCCAATGATGTCTTGCCCATGGTAACCGTCTTCTGGCATATCTTTTTCCTGGCCTAACGCTTGGAAATAACGCGCTTCTACGGATAAAGCTAAATTATGAATTTGGTTGCCAGCGTCGTTAATATAATATTCTCTTGTCACATCATAACCTGCTTTTTGAAGAACATTACATAAAGAATCACCAACTGCCGCACCGCGAGCATGTCCTAAATGGAGATCTCCTGTCGGGTTAGCAGACACGAATTCCACTTGAATCTTTTGATTATGTCCAGCATTGGTCTCGCCGTATTTATCTCCTTCTTGTAGCACAACTGGCACTAAATCCGTTAAATATTGATTATTCATGTAAAAATTGATAAAGCCAGGGCCAGCAATTTCAATTTTTTCAATCGATGCCTTCGATTGATCAAAATGAGCAATGATATCTTCAGCAATGGCACGAGGAGCCTTCTTTGCCACGCGAGCTAGCTGCATCGCCATATTTGTCGAATAATCCCCATGTGCTTTCTCTTTCGGCGTCTCTAAAATCACAGCCGGAATTTCTTCCTCCTGTGCTAAGCCCGCCTTCACAACAGCGGCTTTTACCTCCGCCTTTAACTCTTCCTGTACCTTTTCTGCAATGTTCATCCTGATAATTCCTCCCTTTAGGGTCAGACCCCTTGAAATGTCATATTCATTTTGTATTTTCCAACTGGTGATCCCTGCATAAGAAGATCGTAGTTTAGTTTGAGTATGCCTTGTACGGTTTGTTGGTTGTATGTACATTCATGAACTAGTGTGTTTGTTTGTGTACTTAATAGCAGCGCACCATATGGGCTATCATATGAGCCGTTTCGCTGCTCGGTTAAATGGAAAGGTAGGCGCATTTTAACTGCACCGCTTCGCAAAATTAACGCCTCATTTTCTGAGAATTTCACAATGGTATGAATGGTTCCTTCTTCTTGCACTTCATCATACTTTAAAAAGAACGCGCTACTTTTTTCGTAGAACTCTCCCGAAAGTGTGAGCTCATAGTCTTCTTTTTCCCCATCCATCTCAATGCTTGTAGTTAAACAAATATTCACAGGAATATGTGCTTGCTGATTCGTCGTCAAGCGATTCACATCCTTTATTTTTTCACTGTTATAACTTATTAAGTATAAAAATCTTTGACGGAAAATGCAATGTACGACAAATGAATTTTGGCTCGTACGAAAAAATCCCCCAGCAAGCTAGGAGATCTCTCATTATTTCTTATTTTCTACTGCCCAGCCAAGCATCATTTCACGAATCAGCTTGGAAGCTGTGTTCGCTGTTTGCTCGGAAGAATCATAAATTGGTGCTACCTCCACTAAATCTCCACCAACAACATTCACTTCAGAACGTGCGATGGCATGAATGGAAGCCAGCAATTCTTTTGAAGTGATACCACCGCAGTCCACTGTGCCTGTTCCTGGAGCATGAGCTGGGTCTAACACATCAATATCGATCGTGACATATACTGGACGGCCCGCCAATGTTGGTAAAATTTCTTTCAACGGCTCAAGCACTTCAAACTTAGAAATGTGCATACCGTTTTCTTTTGCCCATTGGAATTCTTCCTTCATTCCAGAACGAATCCCAAATGAGTACACGTTTGATGGGCCGATCAAATCAGCAACTTTGCGAATCGGTGTTGAGTGGGAAAGCGGCTCTCCCTCATACTCTGTGCGCAAATCCGTATGGGCGTCCATATGAATAATCGCCAAATCTGGATATTTTTTCGCAACAGCTTTCATCACTGGCCACGACACTAGATGTTCGCCGCCCATACCAAGTGGGAATTTGCTATCCGCCAGTAAACCATCGATGTAGTCTTCAATTAAATCCAAGCTTTTTTGTGCATTTCCAAACGGTAATGGAATATCGCCTGCGTCGAAATATTTCAGCTCTTCCATCTCGATATCTAAATATGGGCTATACTCTTCTAAACCGATTGATACTTCGCGAATGCGGCTTGGACCAAAACGAGAACCCGGACGATAACTAACCGTCCAATCCATTGGCATACCGTATAACACAACCCTGCTTTCTTCATAGTTTGGGTGACTACCAATAAATACATTCCCTGAATAAGCTTCATCAAAACGCATAACAATCCCACCTTTTTATGTAAAAAATTTTAGCTATTGAAAGGTCGGTCGAGCTAGTTCTTTGACCTTAGCTAGCTTTTCTTCGACTTTCTAACGCTTTCTTTGACCTTAGCCAGCTTTTCTTTGACTTTCTAACGCTTTCTTTGACCTTAGCTAGCTTTTCTTCGACTTTCTAGCGCTTTCTTTGATCTTAGCCAGCTTTTCTTTGACTTTTCGCTAGCCAGTCTGTTAAATGAAAAGGTCCTGCAAGCAGGACCTCTTTCCATCTTACTCTGTCATTTCTTTGACAAATTTAGGCAAAACAAAAGCAGCTTTGTGTAGTTCTTTCGTGTAGTATTTTGTTTCGATTTCATGGAAGCGATCTTCGCTTACTTCAAGTGGATCATGCTTTTTAGAGCCAATTGTGAATGTCCACATACCACTTGGGTAGGTTGGAATGTTAGCTGTGTACAAACGAGTGATTGGGAAGATTTCTTTCACGTCGCGTTGCACTTCACGAATTAAGTCCGCTTTGAACCATGGGTTGTCCGTTTGTGCAACAAAAATACCGTCTTCTTTTAACGCTTTCGCAATTCCAGCATAGAAGCCCTTTGTGAAAAGATTCGCAGCTGGGCCTACTGGCTCCGTAGAATCAACCATGATTACATCATACTCATTTTCGCTTTGCGCAATATGCATAAAGCCATCGTCTACTTGAACGTCGACGCGCTCATTGTCAAGCTCACCTGCAATTTCTGGCAAGAATTTCTTTGAGAATTCGATCACTTTACCGTCAATGTCTACAAGAGTGGCTTTTTTCACGCTTGGATGCTTTAACACTTCGCGGATTACACCGCCGTCTCCACCGCCAACAACGAGAACGTTTTCTGGGTTTGGATGCGTAAATAAAGGTACATGTGCCACCATTTCATGATAAACGAACTCATCTTTTTGCGAAGTCATGACCATGCCATCTAAAAATAGCATATTGCCCCACTCTTCTGTTTCTGCCATTTCAAGATATTGAAAATCCGTTTGCTCCGTGTGAAGTGTCTTCTTAATCTTCATTGTGATGCCGAAATTTTCCGTTTGCTTTTCTGTATACCAAAGTCCACCCATTCGTTCCTCTTCCTTTCTGCTAGGGAGTTATCTATTCATTATCTTTAAAGCGCGGACAAGCAGGCCGCCCTTGCTAAATCATTCTTAGTCAAAGCGTCATTTCACCTTTTTTCCACAAAAAAAGTATAGTGGAATCTTGTAAAAATTCAAGAGAATTTTATGTTTAAAAACTAGTTTTTTTTTTCATACTAAAAGATACCTATTCTAAATAAGGCAGGTGATTATATGAAAATCACGACCCTGTCACGATTTCATCAAACAGTTAAGTGGGTACGGGCTGGTTTGTTTCTTAGCTTTTTTGCAATTATAGCTTTATTGTGTCTTTTCGGTGGTGGTTATATGTATTTCAAAATTCTAGGCGAACCACAAATTGCCGTCCCGCAATCTACTTTATATTTTGCAGCCAATGGCGAAGTGATTGGCGAAAGCCATGTTGGTGAAAAAAGATACTGGGTGTCTCTTGATGAAGTATCCCCTTTTTTGCTGCAATCTACTCTAGCTATTGAAGATAAAAAATTTTATGAGCATAACGGGTTTGATTTCAAACGGATTGGCGGAGCTGTTGTGGCTGACTTGAAGGCGATGTCGAAAGTTCAAGGGGCGAGCACCATCACCCAGCAATATGCGCGTAACCTATACCTTTCTCATGATAAAACATGGAAGCGAAAATTATCGGAGGCCTCCTACACGATTCGGCTTGAACTAAACTTTTCCAAAGAGAAGATTTTAGAAGGTTATGTCAACACGATTTACTATGGGCATGGCTCCTACGGAATTGAGTCTGCGAGTCAATTTTATTTCGGGAAAAAAGCGAGCGACTTAACGCTCGCAGAAGCAAGCATGCTCGCTGGGATTCCAAAAGGACCGTCTATTTATTCACCAGTCAAATCGATGGACAACGCTAAAAAGCGGCAAGGGCTCATACTACAGGAATTAACAAAGGATGGAGTCATTACTGAAAAAGAAAAGCAACGTGCTGAAAGCGAACCCATTCGGCTAGTGGCTAAACACCCCCACACCGATGTGGAACAAGCCCCCTATTTCCGCGATGCAGTTCAAAAAGTGTTAGCTTCCGAGCTTAACATTGATGAACAGACCATCGCCCTCGGCGGCTTACGAGTATATACAACACTCAACCCGAAGCATCAAAAAATCGCGGAGCAAACCATTAAAGAAGTGATTCCTGATGATTCAAACGTCCAACCAGCGTTCGTGTCAATTGCACCGAAAACCCATCATGTCACAGCTCTCGCTGGAGGAAAAGACTTCAAGCAAAGCTCATACAATCGGGCCATTCAAGCCATTCGACAACCCGGTTCAGCGTTTAAGCCATTTTTATATTATGCTGCTTTAAAAAACGGATTCACTCCAGCCACGATGTTAACAAGTGAAGCCACTTCTTTTCGTTTTGACGAAGGTCGCAACGTCTATACACCAAGCAATTTCAACCATCAATATGCAAATAAAGCAATGACGATGGCTCAAGCATTAGCCGTTTCAGATAATATTTACGCAGTGAAAACACTTCTTTTTCTCAAGCCAGAAGTACTCATTAGGACAGCGAAGACATTCGGAATTTCAACACCTTTGAAACCCGTGCCCTCCCTCGCTCTCGGGACTTCCGGTGTCCGTGTGCTCGACATGGTCAACGCCTATGCGACCATTGCCAATGGTGGACAATACGAGAAGCCCGTGTTTATTACACGAGTAGAAAATGCCCAAGGAGAAGTCATTTATGAACATCAACCAAGTCATGAAGAAAGACTAGACCCCAAGAAAACGGCGATCTTAACACATATGATGACAGGCATGTTTGATGAAAAATTAAATAGCAGTGCCCATGTCACTGGTGCGTCGATGGTTCCGAAAATGACGAGACCCTATGCTGGAAAATCGGGTTCTACAAACACGGATTACTGGATGATTGGCTTTACTCCGCAGCTAACAGCGGGGGTATGGACAGGATATGACGATGGGCAAAAATTTACTGTAGCAACCGATCAATCATTGGCCAAAAAAATATGGCTTCAATTTATGGAAAAAGCCCATAAAGGAAAAAAAGCCAAAAAATTTTCCAAGCCTGATGGGGTTGTTGCTGTAAATGTGAACCCTGATAACGGCAAAATCGCCAGTCAATATTGTCCGATTACGCGTGAAATGTATTTTGTGAAAGGAACCGAACCTGAAGAATATTGTACGGAGCATTTACCAAAGAAAAAGAAACAAAAGGAGAGCGAAGACAGCTGGTTGGATAGACTTTTTCCTTTTTAATACGTAAAAAAACCTCGGGTGTGCGGCCCGAGGCTTTTTTGTCCTAGCTTATGCAATTTATGCATTAGCCTTATTGTACTTTTTTTGTTAATATTCGGCAAGATGCGAATAATGAATTCAAAAAAAATATTCACATTTTATACACAACTAAAGAATTTTCACTCAGCTAGATCTTCCTTCAATTGCGGTAAAGATAGCTCCCACATTTCGGCGTTATGGTTCTGTAAAAATTGTTTTAGTACTTTTTTCGAACGCGCGTCCATATGATCGACAATGATGTGACTTTTTAACGATTTATCCATGCGGTTCACATGCTCAGGCAGCGATTTATAGCCGCGGCGAGCTTCGCGATTAACCGTCATCTCACAAGCAGTGACCCCCGCATAAAATGGCCCTTCTTCGCGACGATCAACCGTTACCCAAACAAGCCAAAACGGCTTTGCACCTTCAGGTACCTCTTCTTTATTCGGTAAAAACTTGATGCCTTTCTCTACAGTGCTGCGAGCATGCATCGCACCAACATCGATAAATGCCTCTTCTTCTTCCACATCAATGAAGACAGGCGACACATTTTCAAGGCTAAGTGCCCCTTTGCCAAACCCTTTATGACCATCTGTTGGATCATTTTTGATAATATTAAATCCTACTTTTTTCTTTTTTTCCATTTTAAAACCTCCCCTTTCCATCAAATGAAAATTGAAAAGATCGTCGTGAACCCTTGTAATAATGCAGGTAAAACCGTATTAAAGATCGGCTGAATGACCCATTGGTTAAGCGGTGTAATCACAATAATCAAGAAAATTAACACGCCATATTGCTCGTATTGCGTTAATTTCACCCTTGTCGCTGGCGGAACTAAATCCTCAATGATTCGGTAGCCATCAAGCGGTGGAAATGGCAGCAAGTTGAACACAAACAACACTAAATTCAACCATACCATCATTTGAAGTAAATCCACAAAAAACGGTGGAATACCAGCTGGAGCTAAGAAAAACATCAGCCCAAAAGCAATTAAAGCGATAATAAAGTTGCTGAGCGGCCCAGCAAATGAAACCAAAATACTAGCGAGACGAGGATTTTCGAAATTGCGACGGTTCACAGGCACCGGGCGCGCCCAACCAAACCCTGCTATTAAAATAAAAATGGTACCAATTGGATCAAGATGTGAGACTGGATTCAACGTCAGTCGTCCTTGCTCTTTTGCCGTATCATCTCCAAACTTGTACGCGACAAATGCATGAGCAAACTCGTGAAATGTAAAAGCCACCACAAGAGCAATCACGACAAACGGCATTTCTTCTAATGAAAAAGCTAAAAAACGCTCCAAATGACAAACCCCTTTTTTAATTAATCATTATCATTGTAACTGATGTTGCACATCTATTTCTATTATTTCCTTTTCTGCAATGTTGCCTAATCATGCGAAAAAAGCTTACAATTCAATTGAACCTACATAGTTCATTATAGAAAAGGAGCGAAACAATATGCCATACGTAACAGTCAAAATGCTTGAAGGTCGCACAGAGGACCAGAAAAAAGCGCTAGCGGAAAAAGTCACAGCCGCTGTCAGCGAAACAACAGGTGCCCCAGTAGAAAAAATCGTCGTCTTCATTGAAGAAATGACAAAAAACCACTACGCCGTTGCCGGAAAAAGACTAAGCGACGAAGAATAGACAAGAAAAGCGGAAGGCGCTTGATCAGCGCGATAGCGGATTTAGGCGCTCGACCAAGGGTTCACGGTTTTGGAACCCGACCGAGAGTGCAAAAATCAGCGTACGCGCTAGCGCCTGAAGCTGGACAATCGAAAAGTGGAAGACCGCCCTAGAGGTTACAGAACAACCTTTAGGACGGTTTTTTATGGAAAGAGCAAAGAAACCCGCACGATCGCGGCTACACCCAATAAAAAAACTCGCCTGGGCGAGTCTTAATGTAATTTCTTTAATTTTTCAATATAGGCATACGCTTCATTAATTTCTTCTTCGGTGTAGCGTTGCTTGCTTTTGAGCGTGAAGATTTTTTCTGCTACTTCTTCACGTGTTAATGTATCAAAGTAGAGAACGGTGGATACGAGTTCGAGAAAGCGAGCCGATTGGTTATTCATCTCTGTGACGGTTTCCTTTAAATGAGGCATGTTCACTTCAGCATGCTGAAGAAATGTCTCGCCTTCCCCCGTCATCGTATAGCGATATTGATAATAGCCGCCTTTTTTCTCGCGCACTTCATCGATAAATCCCATATCACAAAGCTCTTCTACACGCAGCGTTAATTCTTCTGAATAAGGACCATAAAAATGAAATTCAAACTTTTCCTGAAAAGGGAAGGAGATCTTCTTTGCGATGTAAATCATTTTCTGTAGCTTCTTTCGCCCGATCACTTCTCCACAGGCTGCAAACGCCCCCATTAATTTTGCATGTTCTTTTAACACAATTTACTCAACTCCCACTTTATCGTTCCAGCTTTAAATTTCCAAAATTGATCGGATTTGCTTTTTTATATTTCTTCTAGATGACTGATCATGAAGTCGGTCTGCAGGAAAATATAATTTATGGTCTGTTCGTCTTTTTCCTGAAATCGCATCAACAATATCCGACTCTCTTGACAATTCTCGAAGCTCTTCATTTTTCATCAACAAATAAATTGGTAGACGCTCTTCCTCTTCTCCCGGCCGATAAAAATCATACGGTAAATCAGATGAAGAATCGTACACTAAATAGTATTCCGGATCGATGCCCGCCTTCTTAAATAGCGCCTCTAGCTCGCTATGCTTGCGGTACTCCTTCGCCGGATCAAACTCTATATACTTAAATAAATCACGGTTCACAAAACGTCGGCATAAGTCACTTAAAATAGGATCTTCTTCCTCTTGCCACACTTGAAAATAATATAGCATTACCGCTTCGTCTAACTTTAAATAGTCTTGAAGTACATACTCCTCATTAAAGATCGAGTAGAAATGCAGTGGCTTATAAGTAAAGATATACCCTTTTCGATGGAGCTCCTTCGCTCGGTGCAAAATCTTTGTCAACAGCACCTCGGCACTCCTTGTGACAGGATGAAAATACACTTGCCAATACATTTGGTAGCGGCTCATAATATAATCTTCCACCGCATGCATCCCACTTTGCTTAATCACAACTTGATCTTCACGCGGACGCATCACCCGCAAGATCCGTTCCATGTCAAAATGACCGTAACTCACCCCGGTAAAATAAGCATCACGCTGCAAATAATCCATCCGATCAGCATCAATTTGACTAGAAATGAGGCTAACGACGAGCTTATTTTCAGACGTTTTCCCAATAACTTCTGCTACTTTTTTCGGAAACTGTCGATCTACTCTTGTCAGTATGGCATTCACTTCTGTGTCCCCAAGAATAATCATCTTCGTAAATTCCTCATGATCGAGTCCAAACACCTTTTCAAAGGAATGAGAAAAAGGTCCATGACCGACATCGTGAAGTAACGCCGCACACAAAGACAGCAATCGATCCTCTACATTCCACTCTTTACGACCAGCAAACACATCATCGACGATGCGGCGAACGATTTCATAAACCCCTAGTGAATGATTAAATCTACTATGCTCAGCCCCATGAAAAGTCAAATACGTTGTACCTAACTGTCGAATTCGGCGCAAACGTTGAAATTCCTTCGTTCCAATTAAGTCCCAAATCACTACATCACGTACATGGACATATCGGTGAACAGGGTCTTTAAACACTTTCTCTTCTTGTAACTTTCGCTTTGAATATTCCATCATATACCCCCATTCATGCTTCATCATGCTTCCATTATAACGAATTTTGGCATATTTATCGGAATAAACCATGATAGAAATTGCTCTTTTCCTAAAAAAGTGAAGAATTCACAGGGCTATTGCATATAGTAATAGTGGAAACGATAGAACCGATCACATTAGTCACGTGGCTCTCAACTAAAAAATCTATTATTTACTAAACAAAAAATCACCTCATCCACTTCGAACGGTTAGGTGATTTCCAACTATTTTTTTAATTTTTTTCGCACTTTTTCCATTAACTCTTCTTCCGTCAATGCAGCCACTGGCCGGTTATTAACAAAAGCAAAAGTTTTTTTGCGTCCTGGTCCGCAGTAAGACTGACAGGCAATATCAATAGTCGCATCTGGGTCGATATCCTTCAACTTTGGCAACAAAGTTTTCAAGTTAACAGCCTGGCAATCATCGCAAACGCGAAATTCATTTGCCATCTATATACAAGTCCTTTCTTTTGTAAGGTTAAGCTATTCGGTATTTTACATGGAATGGATGTTGTTTGCAAGGGGAAATACTTCATGCATAAGCAACAGTTCCACTAGAAACAGCTAAACTAGCAGAAAAAAATTATTTTTCCATATTGGTATAAATCTATTGTAATTTGATCATCCTGTCAGTAAACATATTTTTTACTAAAAAAGGGAGTTGAATATAAAATGAAGAACAGGCAAGATGCATGGTCTGAAGAAAATGATCTATTGCTCGCAGAAACGGTGTTACGTCATGTCCGTGAAGGAAGTACACAGCTGAATGCTTTTGAAGAAGTAGGTGACCAATTAAACCGAACTTCAGCTGCTTGTGGGTTCCGGTGGAATGCTGTCGTCCGTCATCAATATGAAAAGGCACTGGACCTTGCGAAAAAACAGCGAAAGCAGCGAAATCGTCTGCTCGGTAAAGAACAAGGTGGAAAGAAAAAGCTACTATACCAACCACCGACGCCATCATTAGAAGAAGTCGAAGCGATGTCTACACCGCTCGGCAATGATGTAGAAATGGCATTGGATCTGCCTCCTGTTTCAGTTTCAGCTACTCCGCATCCAACGGGTGAGATCACCATGGAGAAAGTGATTGCCTTTTTGCAAACTGTTTCAGGACATTCCTATCAAACAGATCGATTGAAACAAGAGAATGCAAGATTAAAACATGAACTTACGGAAGCTGAGAAAGAAAGAAAGCATTTAGAAGAGCGCGTTGCCGAGCTAGAGCAAAACTCGGAAACAATGCAAGAAGACTATGAAACATTAATGAAAATCATGAACCGAGCACGAAAGCTCATTCTTTTCGATGAGGAAGATCAAGGAGCCACCTCTTTTAAAATGGATCGCAATGGCAATCTAGAAAAGATGGCAGAATAAGATTAGAAAGGGCTGATTTGTACAGTCAGCCCCCTTAGTCCTCACTCAAATAATACTTTTTCATTCCGCTCCATCACTCGCTGTAAATATCCTTGATACAGGTCGATTTCTTCTCCTTCTAAGGAGCTTGTCAATAATCGATCACTATACTTGCTCAATGCCGTTAAAAAACGAAGCATCACGTCTGAAACGGTTAGCTCCTCACCAAATAATTCCGATAAAGAAGCCATCACGTCTGGTTGAATTGTTGGATATACCCACTTCGTTTGTTCTGCTTTTTTTCCAGCTTGATAAAAGCGGCGAATCGTCTCCGCTCGATAACTGCCACTACCTGTTACACATAGATAAATTTGCACAGCAATCCCTTTGCGAATACGCCGTTGAGAAATACCGGCAAATTTCTTACCCCCAATGCTTAAATCATAGCTTCCTGGGCAATAAGAACCGACCACTTCAAACGCCTCGATCTTCTCTGAATACTCGGCAAACATTTCTCGAATCAAGGCCAACATCGCTTCATAACCGCGATCAATATCAATTCCTTTTTCTGTATCCGGGAAAATCAATGATAAATTAAGCACTCCTTCATCGAGCACGACCGCAAGTCCGCCAGAATTACGGACAATTACTCGATAACCTGCTTCTTTTAACAGTTGAACCCCGTCATTCAAAAAAGGCAACTTCGTATCTTGAATGCCGAGCACAATCGTATTATGATGTACCCAAGCCCTTGCCGTGGCCGGACTCACCCCCGCACCGACAGAGGTACAAAGCGTGTCATCCATCGCAAAGGATTGCAACGCATCGAACATCGGACCTAGACTAGATTGGTCGATCATTCGCCACTCTTTTTGCTTGAGCAACTCTAGCTTTTCATTCATATCCTTAATCCCCTTCTAACCAAAATCAACTATCTTATTTTCTTTCAGCATACCCTTCTCGCACAATAATTCAAGAAAAATTTATCCCGCATTAACGGGCTGTAAGACTCCCACCTCAACATGACAGAAGAAACGTAGGCATGTAGGTGGGGGATCAACAGCCCGTAAACGCCCGATCGGTTCAACTAACAATCAGTGGGGGATGAAGCCCCCCCACTGATTGAAGTTTCACTTTATGATGATGAATAGGACGTATCCATCGATTGTGTCATCATAAGTGTCTTCTTCTCGTTTATGGGACAAACTATGTTATATTTAAAGTTGAAAATGAATACATAGGAGTGAATAACATGAGCGAAGCAGCAAAAACATTAGAAGGCTGGTATTGCCTTCATGATTTTCGTCTAATCGACTGGACAAGCTGGAAAATGCTTTCTAGCGATGATCGTCAAACAGCTATTCATGAATATCAACAATTTTTGGCCAAATTAAACTTGGCGCATGAAGCTAAGGAAGGCAGCCATGCATTTTATAGCGTGGTCGGTCAAAAAGCGGACTTTATGTTAATGATTCTTCGTCCAACGTTGGAAGAATTAAATGCATTAGAAACAGAATTCAACAAGTTAAAAATTGCTGAATACACAATCCCAAGTTATTCATACGTATCTGTTGTTGAACTAAGCAACTACCTATCTTCAGATGAAGATCCTTATGAAAACCCGCAAATTCGCGCTCGTTTATATCCAGAGCTACCTAAAGCGAAATATGTGTGTTTCTATCCAATGGATAAACGCCGTCAAGGAGAAGATAACTGGTATATGCTTCCGATGAAAGAACGCGGCGCTTTAATGCGCAGCCATGGAATGATCGGCCGTCAATATGCTGGGATCGTGAAACAAGTCATCACTGGTTCTGTCGGTTTTGACGATTACGAGTGGGGCGTTACTTTATTCTCTGATGATGTCCTTCAATTTAAAAAACTCGTATATGAAATGCGTTTTGATGAAGTGAGTGCTCGCTACGGTGAATTCGGCTCCTTCTTCGTCGGCAACTTAATGGACGACACGAAACTTGAACAAATGCTACATGTGAATTAATGGATAAAAAGCCTTTTCTGCTTCATGGCAGAAAAGGCTTTTTTAGCATGAATTTCACATTAAATCCTTCAGACGCTCAAATTGAGCAATGTGAATGTTAAAGGTCAGCCACTCATTAGAATTTTCCAGTCATGAAATCTCCTCTTTCACATACATATAAACTGACAAGCGGTTTGATAAAAGTGAGGTGGTCTTTTGGCAGTCGTTGCTCATAATGAAGAAGAAGTGAAGCTGTTGGCTAGGTTGATGAGAGCAGAAGCTGAAGGGGACGGACAGCTCGGCATGTTAATGGTAGGCAATGTCGGCGTCAACCGTGTGCGAGCAACATGCCTTGATTTTAAAGATATTCGTACGATTCGCTCTATGGTGTTTCAACGACCGGGCGGATTTGAAGCTACACAAAAGGGATACTTTTATCAAAGAGCGAGGCAACAGGATATTAACCTTGCCCGCAAAACGATTAGGGGTGGAAGATATCACCCGGCTAGCTTTTCTCTATGGTTCTTCGAGCCGCAAGGAGGATGCCCTGGACAATGGTATGGGCAGCCTAATACCGGTCGATTTAAATCACATTGTTTCTTTTCCCCTACCCGGACCAATTGTCCAAGCGTTTATTAACGATTCAAAGGAGGGTTCTTAATGAAGCAACAGACAACAACTCCATACATGTATAGTACGCCGATGTATTATCAGCCAACTCCCATGTATACTCCCCCAGCAGGCTCTACCTTACCAGCAGCTGGAGGAACGACAGGGCAAGTAGCTGGACAACAAGTTCCTGGCATGTTGCCAGCAGAAGAGTCGTACATTGAAAACATTTTAAGACTCAACCGAGGAAAAGTCGCTACTGTCTATATGACCTTTGAAAACAATCGTGAATGGAATGCTAAAATCTTCAAAGGTGTCATCGAAGCTGCTGGCCGTGATCATTTAGTATTAAGCGACCCTCAAACAGGCAGACGCTACTTATTGCCAATGATCTACCTTGACTACATCACATTCGATGAGGAAATCGAATATCAATACCCATTCGGCGGCGGACCAATGGCATCTTATCCACCGAGATAAATACAAAGGCGGAAGATGTCGTTTAGCATCGTATGGATTGGACAACCCGTACAAGATCAAGGACAAAGAACTTATCACATTGAAAGGTTATTCTTTAACAAAACAAAAAAACTGTTCCCCAACCAATCATTAGGGAACAGTTTTTTCATTACATCTTCATCACAGCAAGAACAAGCAACACCCAGCCCGCTAAAAAGGCCACGCCACCGAATGGTGTAATCGCTCCAAGAATGCCGATTTGCGTGACTGTTAACACGTATAAACTTCCAGAGAATAAAATGATTCCAATAAGCATTAACCAACCGGACCAATTAAGAAAAGAGCTGGCCGGAATTTGCCCCATAAGAATGCCAACCAAAATTAAACCTAAGGCATGAAACATTTGGTATTGGACACCTGTTTTCCAAATCTCTAAATACTTAGGCTCTACCTTCCCTTCAAGCCCATGAGCACCGAACGCCCCAAGAGCGACGGATAAAAAAGCATTAATTGCGCCAATGATAATAAACGTCTTCATTCTTTACATCCTCCTCTTAAAAGTCAAATATCGAATCACCGTTGGCTCCATCTTCTGTTTCTATCTTTTCTTCTTGATTGATCGATGGCTGTGACAATGTCGATGGCGGAAAGACGTGCTCCCCTCGAACAGAAGATACAACTCCCGGCCCATCCGCAGCGGATTCCAGTACTAAATCACACAACGCCTTAATTGTATGTACATGTCGCTTAATTTCATCGCTTTTTTCAGCCTGCCTTGCTTGTCGAACTTCTATTTCGATTTTATTTAGTACAGATTGATGGGAAATATTCATAATCATGCACCTCCATTAAGGGGTAATCGCTTTTTCAAACACTGTCAAATTTTCCTCAGCCCCAAACACTATTATTTTATCATGTGCTTGCAATTTTTCATCTGATTTTGGTATACCAATTAAAGATCCGTTCCTCAAAATTGCCACAATTGTCACATGATAGACATTGCGAATATCTAAACCTTTCAACGACTGATCTACAAATGAAGATTCCTTTTGAATCAGTATTTCTTCAATCGAATACTCAGCATGATCTGCAGAGAGAACTAAATCCATATAGTGGACGCTCAATGGCTTTAAAATAGACATTACTATCTGCTTGCCACCGGTTGAGGATGGATTAATAACTCTAGCTGCTCCAGCCGTCTTTAGCTTCTTCTCTGTAGCCTCCCTTTCCGCTTTTGAGACAATATAAATATCAGGATTAAGTCCCTTAGCTGTCAACGTAATGAACACATTATCTGCATCACTAGATAGTGCTACTACAAGCGTAGCCGCCCGTTCAATACCAGCAGACTTTAGTACATCATCTTCTGTGGCATCACCAACAATAAACAATTCATCCGATTTCAATATTTTATGTAAAGGCTCCTCTCTTTCATCAATAAATACGACTTGCATATCTTTGTACTCTCTTACATAATCCAACACTTGTTCTCCAACTCGGCCTAATCCACATACGATAATATGATTCTCCAATTGATCAATCTTTTTTTTCATCTTTCTCTCCCTCATTGATGTAGAAAGCTCCCCCTCCACGACGAGTGAAGCTATCGCCCCGATCGCGTAAGATACGATTCCGACACTTACAGGAATAATGATTAGTGCAAACCATCTTCCTTCTTGCGTAACAGGGATGGTATCTCCATAGCCAACAGTCAACACAGTAATAATGGTCAACCAAAGGGCATCGAACCAGCTTAAATCTTCAAAATATTTAAACCCGATCGTCCCAATCAAACACATCGCGCTCATAGCCGCAAGACTATTTATTAAATGTTGATATCTCTTTCTATCTTTCATCAAACATCCTCTTTTATTTTTGAAATTACTCTTTTTTTGTCAATGTTCCACGTGAAACATCGATAGCAGTCGAAAAATTAACCATTATTCAGACACCAATTGATAGGTGTTTCACCAAGCTCTTGAAGAAAATCGTTCGCCTTTGAAAAAGGATGACTTCCGAAAAACCCTCTACTAGCTGATAACGGACTCGGGTGTGGCGCCTGAATAATTTTATGTTTCGATTGATCGATCAACTCGAGCTTCTTTTGAGCAGGGCGGCCCCAAAGAATAAAAACCACAGGCTGCTCTCGTTTATTGATGCAAGAAATCACTTGGTCGGTAAAGCGTTCCCAACCTTTGCCACGGTGGGAATTGGCTTCCCCTTGCCGAACAGTCAATACCGTATTCAAAAGCAATACCCCTTGTTTAGCCCACGGAATTAAAGAACCATTGGTTGGAATCTCGCATCCAAGATCATGAGATAACTCTTTGAAGATATTTCTTAACGATGGTGGGAACGGTATTCCCGGTTGAACAGAAAAACTTAAACCATGCGCTTGATTCGGTCCATGGTAAGGGTCTTGTCCAAGAATCACCACTTTTATCTCTTGATAAGGAGTCAAATGAAACGCATTAAAAATATCATACATATTCGGATAAATGATGTTTGTAGCATATTCTTCTTTAAGAAATTCCCGAAGCTTTAAGTAATAAGGCTGCTCAAACTCTTCGTGAAGTAGCTCAGCCCAATCATTTTTTAAAACAGCCAAAATGCTCTCTCCTTTCAGTAATATGTAATTGTTAGGTATTTACAACTATTTTACCAGTCTTCCAATAGTTCAGCATCCTAAAAGACTTGTATAAAACATTTAAATTTTTTAAACTATTAGTACATATTTATATATGTTGCTTAACGAAATTTAGGAGGCTTATAACAACATGACAATGAATAAGACATTAACGATTGCAGGTTCAGATACGAGCGGTGGTGCTGGTATCCAAGCAGACCTGAAAACATTCCAAGAACACGGCGTATACGGCATGACTGCTCTAACAACGATTGTAACAATGGATCCGGACAATCATTGGCACCACGGTGTTCATCCCCTTTCACTTGATACATTGGAAGCTCAATTAAAAACAGCGATGTCTGTTGGCATTGATGCAGCTAAAACAGGTATGCTTGCGACAGCTGACATTATTGAAATGGCTGGTAAGCATTTGAAAGAAAACAACATCGATAAAGTGGTCATTGACCCTGTAATGGTTTGTAAAGGCGACGATCAAGTATTGAATCCAGAAGCACCTGTTGCTATGCGTGAATTTTTACTTCCTATCGCAACGGTTGTGACACCGAACTTATTTGAAGCGTGGCAACTATCTGGTGTCGGCCCGATCCGCACGGTGGAAGATATGAAAGCAGCTGCTCAGAAAATTCATGAACTAGGTGCAAAAAACGTCGTTGTAAAAGGCGGCAAACAGCTAGATCACGTAAAAGCAATCGACGTATTCTACGATGGAGAAGAATTCGCTGTTCTTGAAGCGGAAAAAGTGGAAACAACATACAACCATGGAGCTGGCTGTACATTTGCAGCAGCCATCACAGCGAACCTTGCGAATGGACAAAGCGTGAAAGATGCGGTAGTGAATGCGAAGCAATTTGTAAACGCGGCGATCCGTCATGGTTTTAAGCTTAACCAATATGTAGGCCCTGTTATGCACGGTGCTTTCAATAAAGTGACTAATTAAGTTCCATTTGACTGTCTGAAAAAAGGCAGTCTTTTTTTTCGCTTTCACCGCTCGATTTTAGTAAAATATTCTTCACAGGCTTGTAGAGGAGGATGAACGTGGAGCCAATTATCGTATCAAAAGTTCAAGATGCCATCGATCAGTTTGCCAAGAAAGAAGTGTATATTCACCTTGAAACAACAAATGGAGCATATGCCACTCATTTTAACGAAAAGATGTTTTCGGCAGGGGCTTATATTCGCAATGCCCAAATTCAATATGAACATGGGAAAATCGTCGGCGATGGTCCATACCGGGTCGGTTTAAAACTAGCCATAGGTTGGGTATACGCAGAAGGGTTGACTCACTTTAGCTTCGATGAAAAAGGAAGATTGCTGCTAGCCGGCCACGATTTTGAAGGAAAGCTGGCTGTTGCCTTACAAATCGGCAGAGAGCCTTTTAACCACTAAAATGGGGAGGAGACATAAATCATGGTGATGGAAATCGAAAAAGAGCGTCACGTCCTAGTCATCTTTCCGCATCCGGATGATGAAGCATTTGGGGTTTCAGGAACAATTGCTACTCACACAAAAAGAGGCACGCCCGTTACTTACGCTTGCCTAACACTTGGAGAAATGGGACGAAACCTTGGAAATCCCCCATTTGCCACACGTGAATCGCTGCCTGAGATCCGCAAAGCCGAATTGAAAGCGGCCGCCAACGCGCTGAAAATCACTGACTTGCGTATGATGGGATTACGCGATAAAACAATAGAATTTGAAGACGATAAAAAAATGGCCGATCTTGTATCACGCTTAATTGACGAACTTAAGCCATCCTTAGTGATCAGCTTTTATCCTGGGTTTTCCGTTCATCCTGATCACGAAGCGACAGCCCGTGCCGTCGTCCGCGCGATTCGTCGACTACCCGAAGTTCAGCGTCCAAAACTTCACTGTGTCGCATTCGCCAACAATACGGATACTGACCTAGGTGCTCCCGATATCACTTATGATATTCATGACACATTTGGACAAAAAATGGATGCCCTACGTGCCCACATTTCCCAAACGGCTTGGATGCTAAAAGAGATGGAAAAGCTGTTAGCTCAAAACGACAAAGAAACCATTCAACGTATCAAATTTGAACGCTTCTGGTCCTATCGCTGGCACGATGACCAAGTTAGTGAACTATAATCAATGGCATAAGTACCCCCGATCAGAATTTGATCGGGGGTATACTGCTTGGATGGGGCTTTGTTTGCTTTTGCTGTGTGGCGGTTCTTCGACTTTCTGGCAGCTTCTTTGACCTTGCGCGGCCGTTCTTTGACTTTCTGGCAGTTTCTTTGACCTTGTGCGGCCGTTCTTTGACTTTCTAGCAGTTTCTTTGACCTTGTGCGGCCGTTCTTCGACTTTCTGGCAGTTTCTTTGACCTTACGCGGCCGTTCTTTGACTTTGCACCGATTCTTATTTACGCTTGGCGTCATTATTTAAAGTCGAGATAAAATAGCAACGATTTTTCGTATGTCCCCCCTCTTTCAGTTGAAGAGATTTTAGAAACTTATATACAAACTTCAAAGACTCTGTTTGAAAAAAAGCAGCCAATTGTCTTGTCGTAACTTTATGACCAAACAGTTGAGCATATTCTTGTAGAGCTTCAAAATGAGCATTTTTCGATACATGATGACAAGTTAAACATTGCCAATTTCGCTTCACCCTCGCCATAGGTATTCTTTTACAAGCCGGGCAACGTATCCCCTTGAGTATATCCTTCTCTGAAATTTGAAAATGAGACATTATATTTAAATCATACGGATCATTTTGTTGAATCATTTGTTTAGAAAGAGATTGAAATTGATGATATTTTAAAATAGGAATAGAATAAGTTTTCATGAGGGTATCAATTTTATCGGGGATTTCAGACGCGTGAATTATTTGATTAATATAACTTTTATTAGGTGGTGAAATATCGATTCTTGCTAATGGGTTACTCATGACTAATGCTGTTACTACAGGAATAGAATGGACATTATGCTGAGCAAGCCAATCTATAAAGTGCCTTTTCTGTCTGCGCATTTGAAGAATTGGATCCGCAAACACTTCCTCCTTTCCCTCTAGGGTTCTTATCAATTGACGCGTATCTCCTTTGAATAATAGCTTCCCAGAATAGTTTTTAACTTCCATAATTAAGAAAAAATTATGTGTCAAAAGCAACGTGTCCATTTGAAAAAAAGAATACTCTCCTGCAGGTAGTCGAATATCATGCAATATTAACATATCATTTTGTTTCACCTCTCGTAAAAAGTAATCAACGGTTTGTTCTCCTCGATAACCCGCCTGATGTCTGCCATAAGCTTCTTCAAGTACGGCCATTTTGCTATGCCTTTTTGGAAGTCGACTCATCAAAACCTCCAATTTCGACAAAAGTAATGGCTTCGAACGTGGTTTAATGATCATTTTATTTGTCCTTTCAGTTAAAATAGCTTACATTACCTCTTTTCTTTCTAAGACTCGATTTTCCTTGTGTTAAATAAAGAATTTACATTATTTTAACAAAAAACGCCTAAGGATTCGCTGTTCCCCAAATAAGCTTGAATGAATCAAATACTTTTTTGGCATCCAACTCTTTCTCTGACCTTCTCAAGCATTTCTTTGACTTTCCACCACTTTCTCCGACCTTTTCAAACATTTCTTTGACTTTCTAACGCTTTCTCCGGCCTTTTCAAGCACTTCTTCGACTTTCTAACGCTTTCTCCGGCCTTTTCAAGCACTTCTTCGACTTTCTAACGCTTTCTCCGGCCTTTTCAAGCACTTCTTCGACTTTCCAGCGCCTTCTTTCCGCTTCCGCTTTCACAAAAAGAAGCCACACTGAGGCATGGCTTCTTTTGATCCCGTTAAATTAATAAGTTAAACAAAAATGGGTCACTGTTGATTTCGATGTATGGAAATCCTTTTTGTTTCATGCGGTTGATGAGCGGAAAGTAGTCTTCTTTGTACTTTAGCTCGATGCCGACAAGGACTGGACCTTCGTCGCGGTTATTTTGTTTAGTGTATTCGAAGCGAGTGACATCGTCGGTTTCTCCGAGTACTTCGTGCAGAAATTCTCGTAACGCACCAGCACGTTGCGGGAAATTGACGATAAAGTAATGTTTTAGCCCTTCGTAAATGAGAGATCGTTCTTTAATCTCTTGCATGCGATCGATGTCGTTATTGCCGCCACTCACAATGCAAACAACATTCTTGCCTTTAATCTCATCTTTATAAAAATCGAGCGCTGCAATGGATAAAGCACCAGCTGGCTCCGCTACAATGGCGTTTTCATTGTACAGCTTCAAGATGGCTGTACATACTTTACCTTCTGGGATAATGACGATATCATCAAGCACTTCTTTACAAATTTCCATCGTGATGTTGCCCACTTGCTTCACAGCGGCTCCGTCGACAAATGAATCAATTTGTTCTAGCGCGATAACTTCATTGTTAGCGAGGGACGTTTTCATCCCTGGTGCTCCCTCAGGTTCAACACCGATCATTTTTGTATTCGGACTAATACTTTTCACATAAGAACCGACTCCAGAGGCCAATCCCCCCCCGCCAATTGAACAAAATACATAATCAATTGGATCGGACATGTCGTTCATGATTTCCACGCCGACTGTTCCTTGCCCAGCAATGGTTCGAAAATCATCAAATGGATGAATAAATTCCATTTGCTTCTCTGAACAAAAGCTCATCGCCGCCAAGTAAGAGTCATCAAATGTATCTCCGGTTAAAATGACCTCGACATTATCTCCACCAAAAAGTTTCACTTGTGATACTTTTTGTCTTGGCGTCGTGGACGGCATAAAAATGGTCCCTTTAATATTCAGCTGCTTGCAGGAAAAAGCGACTCCTTGTGCGTGGTTACCTGCACTTGCACAAACCACTCCTTTTGCCCGCTCCTCTTCTGATAAGCTATATATGAAATTGTAAGCCCCACGCAATTTAAAAGAGCGGACGATTTGTAGATCCTCACGCTTTAAATAAATATTACATCCATAGCGCGCGGATAATAGTTCATTTTTTTGTAGTGGTGTTTGAGTCACCACATCTTTTAACGTCTGATTTGCCATGACGATGTCTTCTACTTTTACTTTCGTTAGCGCCTTGCTCACATTTTTCCCCTTCTTTGTTCGAATTTTAAGAATTATTTTAACATACTTACAACTGATTTGGGTAGGGAATCACGAGAAATTCTCGTGATTCTTTACGCCGATAAACCTTTCGATCACAGCCGCTACTCCGTGTTCATCATTGGTGGCTGTCACGTAGTTACACAATGTTTTAACCTCTGGATCAGCGTTGCCCATTGCCACCGGGAAGCCCACACGCTGCAGCATAGAAACATCATTGAAATTGTCACCAATCGCCATGGTTTCTTCAAAGACGATTCCTTTTTCTTTTATAAAATGCTCTAACGCTACCCCTTTTTGGGCATCGAGATGCGTAATTTCAATATTTTCACTTCCTGAAGAACTAATAGCTAGGTCATGGATCAGCGAAAGCTGCTCTCTAGCCTTATCTAACTTCTCTTGTTCAAATGAAAAAGCTAAAAATTTGTACACAACCATATCCTCTTTATGAATAACCTCTTCATAGCTGTCTACTAGTTGAAGTAACCCTTTTGTAAAGCGAATTTTGGCTGCCTCACGAATTTGATCTTGCGGAATTTCTGAATGTGCTGTTAGGAAAATATTGACCATAATATCGAGTGCTTTTTCATAGTCATCTGTGAATGTACCCTCCGCTGTATGTATTTCAAAATAAAGGCCGATCTCCTTTAGCGCTTGAAAGATACGTGCTGCGGTTTCTTTTTCAATAAAAGCATTATTGATCACTTCACCAGAGACATTCCGAACTTCCGCTCCATTGGCGCAAATCATCGGACAGTGAATATCTGCTTGATCTAGGGCGTAGCGAGCTTCCGCATAAGAACGACCTGTCGCCACAACTACTTCTATACCTTGTGCTTGAGCTTCTTTCACCGCTTGAATATTTTGTTCACTCACTTCCATTTTGCCATTTAGAAGGGTGCCATCCATGTCTGTCGCAATACATTTAATCATTTTTTCACCTACTATATTGTGTATTATATTCGCTTACTTATTTTAGCATGAATGAGACCGACCATCTTTTTCAAGGAAAGTACAAAGCTTTTCAACAGATTACCTTGAAAAATATGTCGAATTTGTGACATTTTATCTTTTCATCTAAATATTATTGTGTTATAGTTTTTTAAAAAATAATTAGAATTATTTATATATTAAAATTATATAAAAACTATAGATTTTCACGCTAAAACGAATTAAAATAAACACTTATTAATAAATATGCACAGAGAGGAATTTAATATATGGAAAATACTAACAAGTATTCACTTGCACATATTTTACTTTTTATCATCCCATCGTTAATCGGTGTTTTCTTATTTGTAATCCCTATGAAGATCGGGGACGGATATACGATTCCCATCGCAGTTTTATCGAATTTTGTCATCGATAACATGGGCGACTATATTCCTGCCATTATGACTGGGTTAATTATATTGTCAGCTGTTGGCACATTATTGGTCAAAGCTATTCGCCCACAATTTGTTAGAAACTCCCATTTTCTAGCTTCGTTATTTGATATCACTCCTTTTTGGGCTACTGTGCGAGTTTTAGGAGCTATTTTTGCTGCACTCACATGTTTCAAAGTAGGTCCAGAAGCCATTTATTCAGAAAACACGGGAGGACTTTTACTAACTTCTTTATTACCTGTTTTATTTTCTACTTTCTTGTTTGCTGGATTGCTATTGCCCCTGCTATTAAATTTTGGACTACTTGAATTTATTGGTTATTCATTAACAAAAGTCATGCGTCCACTATTTAAGCTGCCTGGCCGTTCATCAGTTGACTGTCTTGCTTCCTGGCTAGGCGACGGCACAATCGGTGTGCTTCTAACAAGCAAACAATATGAAGAAGGATTTTATACGAAAAAAGAAGCGGCGATTATCGGAACTACTTTCTCTGTCGTTTCAGTCACTTTCTGTTTAGTCGTTATTTCCCAAGTTGGATTAGAAGATTACTTTCTTCCTTTCTACGGAACTGTTATCCTTGCAGGAATAGTAACTGCACTCATTTTACCGCGGATTCCACCACTATCTAGAAAAGAAGATACATTTGTTAACGGAAACGAACGCACAGATTCGGAAGAAAAAGTACCTGAAGGATTTTCTCCGATTTCTTACGGTTTTAACCAAGCTGTTGTACAAGCACAAAAAAATAAACCTGCTCAAGTAGTGAAAGATGGCATTCAAAACGTCATTGATATGTTGCTTGGTGTAGCACCTGTTGTTATGGCATTAGGTACAATCGCTTTAGTTATTGCAGAAAACACACCGGTATTCCAATGGTTGGGTATTCCATTTATTCCATTGCTTGAACTTTTACAAATTCCGTTTGCTAGTGAAGCATCTGAAACAATTATGGTTGGATTCGCAGATATGTTCTTGCCTTCTGTCATTGGTTCTGGAATCGAAAGTGAATTAACGCGTTTTGTTATTGCTTGTCTTTCCGTTTCTCAGCTTGTTTATATGTCAGAGGTTGGTGGCCTTATCCTAGGTACAAAAATTCCAGTGTCATTTAAAGATCTCATCTTGATCTTCCTTTTAAGAACACTTATCTCGCTTCCAATCATCGCCGGAGTTGCGCATCTCATATTTTAATCAAAAAGTACAACGCACACTTAATTCATTACAAGTGTGTGTTGTGCTTTTATAATGGTTATCCATTGTTCTGGACTTAAAAATGTTTCTCTATCGCTTCTATCTCTGTATAATAAGTATACAGTGTAGAACTGATAGAGAGGAAGTGAATGTATGACTCATAAAAGTTGGTTTCAATTCGGGATTGCAATTGTTCTTCTGCTTGTAGTTATTATGCTATTTAGAGAAGTGAAAGATATTTTCTATCCATTGACTATCATAATTGAAACGGTGTTCTTACCGATTCTATTAGCTGGTGTTTTATTTTACTTAACACGTCCGATCGTTCAATGGCTCACAAAAAAACGCCTGCCTAAATGGTCTGCCATTCTAGTTGTATACATTTTACTATTCGGTGTATTTTGGATGCTAATTACAATCATTGGCCCAGTTGTGAATGATCAAATGACGAAGCTGATTAAAAATGCCCCTAAAATGTTTCATGCAGCCGAAGAAGGTATTAGCTATATAATGAATCAACGAGAGCGATTGCCGGAAAATGTGATTCAAGCGATTCAAGATGTCATTGACAAAATTCAAACAATGGCTATGTCTTTTGGAACGTGGCTGATCACTTTTATTCAATCATTGCTACAAGCGACATTTTCAATTGTACTTGTCCCGTTCTTTTTGTTCTATATGCTGAAGGATCGTGAAAAATTTGTCCCTTTTATCACCCAATTTTTCAATGGAAATCGAAAAATATGGTTACAGAAGACGTTAAGCGGTTTAGATAATGTCTTAAAATCCTATATACAGGGACAACTATTGGTTAGCTTTCTCATCGGAGTCATGCTGTTTATTGGGTATGTAATTATTAAATTAGATTATGCACTCATTTTGGCACTGTTCGGTATGGCAACGAATGTGATTCCATTTTTAGGGCCTTATCTGGCGGTAGCTCCTGCTATTTTAGTTGCATGGACACAAGACCCTCAAATGGTTATTTATGTAGCGATCATTATGTTGGTTGCTCAACAAATTGAGTCGAATTTAGTTTCGCCTAATGTGATGGGGAAAGCACTTGACGTCCACCCACTAACCGTCATCACCGTCATTCTTACTGCCGGGAATATAGCTGGTATTTGGGGAGTTATTTTAGGTGTTCCTGCTTATGCCGTTATCAAAACAATTGTCTCCAACTTATATGATATGCGCCAAGAAATTAAGCAAGCGGCTACTAAAGATGTGTAGTGAGGCTGTCCTCGGGCAGCTTCTTTCTTTTTTTAAATATTTCTAGCTATAAAAGAACATAATTAGAATGAAAGGAGGCACATGGGATGAAACGGCCGAGAATGATCATCTTATTTCTGTTCATCGTTGCACTTGCTTTCATAAGCTATCATTTGCTTTACCGAATAGAACCTGTCAATTCACAAACAAGTACTCCTCCCTTACATGCAACTGTATTTGTTCATGGGTATAAAGGGACGGCGGTTTCTTTCCGTTCAATGCTTGATCGTTTCGAAAATGAGCACCACTGGGGCAAGCAAGCACTCCTATGCAAAGTGACGAAAGATGGCCGTGTACTCACATCTAAAACCAGTCATTATACAGCAAATGACCACTTGTTCGTTCAAGTCGTATTTGAAAATAACCGAGCTAACTTTGAAGATACTACTTACTGGCTCTCTGAGGTTATGAATACATTGAAGACACATTATGGCATCGACCAAGTGAACCTTGTGGGTCATTCAATGGGGGGCATTGTATCCACTAAATTTTTAGAGGATTACAAACAAGGAGGCAAGTATCCACATGTTGAAAAGCTTGTGGTAATCGGTAGTCCTTTTAAAGGAGTAAAGAACCGAGACTACTTAAAAACAAACACAGGAGCGGCTACATATGACTTGATGCCCAATTCTCCTGCTATTAAACAATTGTGGGCAAATACGGAATCTTTCCCGAAGCATGTGAAAACACTCGCCATTGCTGGAGTAGGTGATCAACTAGTTAATGTCAATAGTGCACTAGCTATAGAAAGTATCGTTCCTAAAGAAAACTATACCGAATCCATCATTGTTAACCGAAACATTAACCATAGCGGCTTACATGAAAGCGATGAGGTCGATGCACAAATTGGTCAATTTTTATGGAACGAACAGTGAGAGCCAGAAATCACTTCTGGCTCTCTTAACCATTAAATTTTTTGTAAAATATGATGGCAAACGTGACTGACCATTGTTGGATCTTTCCTTTTTTCATATAATGCTTCTATTTGATCTTTATATCGTTTGCTTTCTGCTAAATAACGAGTCGCTGTTTTCATTAATGCACTGTATTGATCGGCGACATCACTTATTTTCGTTATATTCTTCTCATCCGTTCCCTCTTCAATAATCTCTTCATAAAGGTCGATAATACTGTCAGATGGTTTGTTAGGAAAATATTCATGCGGTGCCGTGCTGTCAAATATAGCAAAATTCAATTCCCTAACGATCACCATATCGACACTATTTGGATCAAACCCACAATGATACACTTCCAGATCATATCCTTGCTCTTCCGCTGCCGCTGCAATTTTTTTCATCATCGTTGATTTCCCTGAGCCCGGTCGACCTTTAATAAAGTAGCGATGGTTAAGATCTTGCGTTAAGTTATTTATGAAATCAACCGCTCCTTTTGGGGTTGCGGCGCCGAGAAAACGATGCTTGCTGATGGCTGAAGTTTTATCTTTATCCTTTGGAGGGATCAGCTGCTGAATAATACTGGCCGTCAGCTGATTGGCCTGTCGCTGGTCGAGTACTTGAATATAAATATGTTCCCATTCATCATGCACATCGAGTGCTCTTCTAAAACAAGAATGGGCCTTTCTAGTAGCTGTATTGGCTTGTTCTATGAGCTCAGTAATTTCCTGTGCTGCTTTCTCAGAGAGAGGCTTTCTTTCTGGAATAGCGACATACTGTTTGTTCGCCCCCGCGGTTTCCTTACTAGAGATGCTAAACGCATACACAGCTACTTTTTTATCCATCATAATTATCCCTTCAAGAGCATCTGGATCGGAAGCACAATGAATGAATTCCATGTTCATCCCTAACTCTAGACATCGCTCAGCCAATTGTTCCATGCAAGCCTTTCTGTCTGCTTCTGTTCCACCATCTAAAATAAAGACTTGCTCAATCCCTTGCAGGTTCGTTTCAAGTAAGCTATAAAAACCTTTTGCCGTGTTCCCCCTTGTAAAGTAACGAATTGTTTGACCGCTCATATCTACACCTCTTTATTGATCGATTTAGAATGGTCTCATGGTCTATGTATATGATGGTGGGGCTTCGCTTATGTTAAGGAACAATGTCGCAAGAAAAGTACAGGAAAGTCGAAGAATAGGATTTGGCACATGCGAAAGAGGTAGCCCTGTTTTTGAGAGCTACCTCTGATTGACTAATAACAATTGTCGTTGTTTGGATCACTTACTTGAAAATTTCTTGGTGAGTTTCTTTGATGTTTTGAAGTGCATCGTTTAGGCATTTGTAGTCTTGCCCGATTTTGTAGCTTTTAATGCTTGTGAGTGAGCAGTCTTCACCTGGATTGTGTAATACTTTTAAATATTCTTCTGTTGCTCCTTCGACTTCTCCAAATCTTCCTTCGTTAAAAACTGCTAGAGAATGCTGGAGTTTTTCGTAAATTACTAAGAAGTCCTCTTTAATTTCACCGTCAAAATAATTTCTTGAGTCAAGTAAGTTGACAACAACCATTATTATTTTCACTTCCTGTTCTTTTGTTATGTCCACAGTATATATAAAAAAAAGCAAAAAAATACCATGTTCACTATCTTTTCATCAAAAACTCACATAACATTAACAGAAGCTTCACATAATATTCAATAATGTAATTTCATTTACTTTATGACTTCAAATTGTGCATTGCCTTGGGTTAAATGGATCAAATCAGCTGTTTTTAACTCCAGCTGAATACCAATTTTCCCTCCACTCACAATGATCGTTTCTAACAAGGCAGCACTTTCATCAATAAAAGTGGGATACAGCTTTTTCATTCCAATCGGTGAGCATCCGCCTCGAATGTAACCTGTATGCTTTTGAATATCCTTCACCGGTATCATTTCAAGCTTTTTCTCTCCTGCTGCTTTGGCTGCTTTTTTCAAATCTAACTCTTTCGCCACTGGAACCACGAATATGTATAAATCCTTTGCCCCACTTGTGACTAATGTTTTGTAAACCACTTCTAGATCCCTGCCTATTTTATTGGCAACGGAAATACCATCAACTTTTCCATCTTTATTTTCATATACTAATGTTTCATACGTTAACTTAGCTGCATCAAGCATCCGCATTGCATTTGTTTTTGCTTTGCTCATCAATCTCTTCCTTTCTTCCTTCTTTCATACGATCTGTTAAGATAAGTATATACGATAAGCAAGAAGAGGTGGAGATTATGGATAACCTTACAGTAACTTCTATCATGGATGTCATGCGGACATTTCTTCCGTACAATACGTCTGTAGCCGTATCAGATTCAGAAAAATTTATTTATTACCAGCCGAGCAAGCTGGTGGATTTGCAAATTCGCCCTGGCGAAACTTTTAAAACAGGTGGTGTGACAGGAAAAGCGATTTCAGAAAAGCACACCGTTTCCGAATATATCGATAGTGAAGTCTATGGCACGCCTTATTATGCTATGGCCGTGCCGCTATTTAATGATGATCAAGTGATTGGTGCTGTGACGACTATTTTTCCTGCGAAGCCGTCCCCGATTTCAACAAATTTCTTTACGATAAAATCAGAGGATTGTTGGTATCCGATTCCGTATAAAGATGTGATCTATTTGGAAGCAGAAAGTCGCAAAACAAAGGTGCAAGCTGTCAACAGAGATGGTTATCACAAAATGAATTTAACGGAGCTTGAATTTTTATTGCCGGTTGATCATTTTATTCGCGTCCATCGCTCCTACATTGTCAATGTCAACTTCATTCAGGAAATTCAACCGGATTCTCACTCCACTTTCCTACTCATCATGAAGGACAAAATGAAAATACCTGTTAGTCAAACATACTCCAGTTTATTCAGAAAGTCACTTAACTATTAACTTTCTGTTTTGTGTATAATATATTCTGTTTCAGTGCAAATTAAAGGCTTTTCATGCAAAAGCGGATGAGCAAGTGGCGAAAAGTTGATAGAATATTTAAAAAAGTAACGAGGGGGATTTTTTGTGAATTCTCGAATCACAGACCGTTTGCGTAATAAACAATTGCAATCGTTAATCGTATCTGCCGATGAGGCTGCCTCTTGGATTAAGGACGGAATGACTCTTGGATTAAGTGGATTTACACGTGCGGGAGACGCGAAAGCTGTACCAATGGCTTTAGTCGATCGTTCTAAAGATGAACCATTTAAAGTGGATGTATATACCGGAGCTTCACTCGGGTTTGATATTGATAAATTAATGGCGGAAGCAGGGATCGTCAATAAACGCTTACCGTTCCAAGCAGATCCAGCAATGCGAAAGAAGATCAATCAAGGAGAAATGTACTTCATAGATCAGCATCTATCTCATGTCGCTGAAATGGTGCGAGCTGATGTACTAAATCCAATTGATTTCGCTATTGTTGAAGCAGTAGCCATTACAGAAGATGGAGCGATTATCCCAACAACATCTGTCGGGAACTCTTCTATTTTCTTAGAGAAAGCCGAAAATATCATTATTGAATTGAACGTGGCACAACCGTTAGCTCTTGAAGGGTTACATGATATTTATGAAGTAGGTCAACAAGGTCAACGCTTACCGATTCCACTAACTTCTGTGGATGGTCGACTCGGTACAGCCGGTATTCATGTAGACGTTAATAAAATTAGAGGGATCGTGTTGACGGATGATTTAGATTCCCCTTCAACGATCACTCCTCCAGATGAAGATACGGCAACAATGGCTAACCATTTAATTACTTTCCTTCGCGAAGAAATTAAAGCCGGCCGTTTAACAAATAAATTGGCTCCTTTGCAATCAGGAATTGGTACAGTCGCCAACGCTGTTCTTCATGGATTATTAGATTCTGAATTTGAAGATCTTGAAGTGTACTCTGAAGTATTACAGGATGCAGTGTTTGATTTATTAGATAGCGGAAAACTTCGATTTGCCTCTGGATGCTCTATTACATTATCCGAGGAAAAGATGAAACAAGTCTTTACCAATCTGGAAAAATACAGCGAACAACTCGTGCTGCGTCCACAAGAGATTTCCAATCATCCTGAAATCATTCGTCGTCTAGGCTTGATCTCCATCAATACAGCTCTAGAAGTTGATATTTATGGAAATATCAACTCGACTCATGTCGGTGGCACGAAAATGATGAATGGAATCGGCGGCTCTGGAGATTTCGCTCGCAACTGCCGTTTGGCTATCTTTGTTACGAAATCCGTGGCGAAGGATGGTAAGATTTCAAGCATCGTCCCGTTTGTCTCTCATGTAGATCATACGGAACATGATGTGGATGTCATTGTGACAGAACAAGGCTACGCTGATTTACGCGGCCTTGCACCGGTTGAACGTGCTCGCGTGATCATTAATAACTGTGTTCATCCAATGTATAAAGAGCAAATGTCTGCTTACTTTGATGAAGCACTGAAACGCGGTGGCCAAACACCACATGTGTTGGAAAAAGCTTTTTCTTGGCATACAAATTTCGCCGAAAAAGGCACAATGCTAAAACAAGAATTTGTTACAGTTAAATAATCACTTTTGTAACGTCTGCTAGGCAGTTTAGACATTTGACGAAGACTAACCCCAGACTTCCAATCTCAAAAACGCGCTTTTATGTATAAGCTGCCGGGCGTTAATATAAATAAGTTTTTTTGTACACACTCTCTCAATACTGTCAAAGAAGAGGACTGCCTAATAAATAGCAGTCCTTTTCTTTTTTGTCTAACGACTAGCGGAGTCGCTCGACTTATTTTCTATTGTCTTTTCCGCTTTTACTTTTTGCTGAATATTGACAGGGTCAAGCCCATGTCCGAGTGTACCAAACTTCGTGCCTGGAAATGGATCGACTAGTTCGGTTTGGTTACTGTATATACGCGGTGTTTTATAAAGAGCCGCTAGTGCCTTCGTCAACGGCATTTCATGATAGCGCTCCGGCCAGCGCTTTTTCAATTCCGCTTTCACTAGCGGGTAATATTTAGAACTCATTCCAGGGAATAAGTGGTGCTCCGTATGATAAGAAAAATTGAAGTGAAGCAGGTTCACCCATTTCGGAACGGTAACCGTTAAGCTGTTAGCAAGCGGATCGTTCACAGGCGTCATTGGGTTTAAGCGATGGTTCGTTGCAATGTAAGCCATAACAATAAAGTTACCTATTAGTAATGGGATAATAAACGCAAACAGCCATTTTAATGGGCCAATCAAAACTAGAAGCCCGATCCATGTCGCCCATGGAAGCAGCAGCTGCAGCCAAACAGATACACGTTTCTGCGGCTTAAATTCTAAAATAAATCGTTTAAACATTCGAAGCGAGTGAAACGTAAACGTAATCGCTAAAAATGCCATCCCTAAAAACCCGCGAAGTGACGTTGGCAGTTTGTAAATCCCTTTCAATAACGGGCTTTTTGCAAATTCTTCAATGGTAGGCCACGCATCAGGATCTTTCTCTTCATCTTGCGTATGAATATGATGCGTCATATTGTGCCACTTTCTCCATAGACGCGGCCCTGTACTTAACGGAAAAAACGCAATGCCTCCCGTTAAATCACGCAGCCATGCTTTTCTAACAACAGTCCCATGCAAAATTTCATGACCAAGGAGCCCCAGCGAAGCAAAAGAGGAGCCTAAGATCACAGCAATTGGCAAGTACAGCCATACATTAAGGTCGGTCAAACTAATCATCAATATTCCTGCAATAACAATCACTAAATGAACTAAACCACCCCACAGCCTTTCAGGAACTGGTTTAAATGCTTGTTTAGGAAGATGCGGCGCAATTCGAGCAGCATACCAGCCAAATGATTGAAGCTCTTTCACTAAACGTCCCTCATTTCAATTTTTTTAAATACTTCTTCAGTATTGTCCGAAAACTCAAAATAATAATCCCTATCCTACCACTAGATTTCCCCGCTTGTCAATTGATTTTATTACTTGGTACTAAAATAAGATACCATGAACAGATAACAAAATAAAAAGCACCCTAAAATTGTACAAAAATGAGTGACACAAAAAAGCCGAGATTCAATCGATTGCCTTGAATCTCAGCTTTCCAATTATTTATTCATCATTTCAAATACTTGTTGAACGTCTTTATCGCCTCGACCTGAGATGTTGATGATAATGATTTGATCTTGATTCATGTCTGGAGCGATTTTGATCGCATGGGCCACGGCATGAGCACTTTCTAGAGCCGGAATGATACCTTCTGCTTGCGATAGCGTTCGGAAAGCAGCCAGTACTTCCTCATTTGTTACCGTATAATATTCTGCTCGGCCTGACTCTTTCAAGTGACTATGCTCGGGGCCAATGCCTGGGTAGTCTAGCCCCGCCGCAATCGAGTAGGTCGGCTGCGGATTTCCTTCTTCATCCATTAGTACGAGACACTTAAATCCATGTAAGACAGCTGGCTTCCCTTTTGTTAAAGCCGCTGCTTGATCTGGTTCCACTCCAATCAGGCGAACAGATGGCTCCTCAAGATAATGAGCAAATGCACCGATCGCATTGCTTCCTCCACCAACACAAGCGATGACCGCATCTGGTAGACGTCCTTCTTTTTCAAGAATTTGTCTTTTCGATTCTTCACTAATGACCGAATGGAAATGCTTCACCATCGTTGGATATGGATGAGGGCCAACAGCAGAGCCTAATAGGTAAAACGTATTTTCGTAGTTAGCAACAAGATCAGCTAACGCTTCATCTACCGCATCCTTTAAACGCCCTTGCCCCTTTTCAACAGAAACCACTTTTGCCCCTAATAACTCCATCCGGAATACATTCAGTGCTTGACGGCGAATGTCCTCTGCTCCCATATAGATCACGCATTCTATGCCAAACATCGCACAAACAGTAGCAGTTGCTACACCATGCTGACCGGCACCTGTCTCCGCAATCACCCGCTTTGCTCCCATCTTTTTCGCCAGCAAAATTTGCCCCATTACATTATTGATCTTATGTGATCCTGTATGGTTTAAATCCTCCCGCTTTAAATAGATTTTCGCTCCGCCTAACTGCTTTGTTAACTGACTTGCATACGTCAGCGGATTCTCGCGGCCGACGTATTCTTTTAAATAATATTTAAATTCCTCGATAAATTCTGGATCATCTTTATACTTGTAAAATTGCTCGGCAATATGATTCAATGCCTCTTTCATCTCAGGCGGCACAAAGCTACCGCCAAACTGACCAAAATATCCCTCTTCTAACTGTGCTTTACTCATCTCTGTCTCGTCTCCTCTCAATCCCCAAAAACTATTCTGAAAATTTACTTATTACTATAACAAGATCTCTTTTCTTCGTCAATGACAAAAGAGAGAAGCCTACTCACCTTTCGGCTCCCCTCTTTTCAATTACTTATCAAATCGACGTTTGCTATATGCGAAGAAACAAACGGCGGCACTTACAATTGTCCAAATCAGGAGGTTTAATAGATTCATCTTTACACTTGCAAATGTTCCGCCTTCCATCGCCTTGACCATTCCAATGATTAAATGATCAGATGGCATATAAGATATCAACTTAAGTACCGTTTCATTTGAAAACATACCTTTAATGGAAGGTCCTAACATCATCACAAACATAAATGGTAAACCATAGATGGAAGTTTGTGTCACATTTTCAGCAATGAGACCAATAACCGTTCCGCAGACTGTAAATAAAATTGTCGCTAATAAAATAATTCCAGCTGTTAACCAAACATTTTTGATTTCTGTTCCTAAGATAAAGAAACTTAATGAACAAATAACAAGCGTGATCACAAATGTTAAAAAGCCTTTACCAATTAAAATCTCTAAAGATCTTGCTGGCGATAACATTAACACACGCAATGTATGCTTCTCTTTCTCTTCCGCAATTAATAAAGATTGGGTATAACAAGTCACCATCGTTAAAGCAATGAGAATCGGCATAGTAGCACTATCGGGGGCATCTCCATGTCCCGTTTTGCTAATTAAAAAGGCAAACAAAATCGGCAGTGCTACCATAATTAAAATTTGTGAATTTGTCTTTAAATCTTGGTATTCTTTCGTAATCAGTGCTGAAATTCGCTTCATTGATAGAGTCATACTAAATCCCTCCCAGTTAATTGAATGAAAATATCCCCTAATGTTGGCTCATTCGAATGAATGGAAACTAGTTCTCCTGTTCGAATATACTCTTGGATTTTTACTCCACCTGCTTCATCCATTTTTAATGTTTCTTTTTTGTTATTTTTTAACAAAAGTTCAATTGTATGGTCCGTGTATTGAAGACGAAGCTGCTTTGGCTCATCCAATGCAACAATTTCTCCATTATTTAAGAAAGCAACACGATCACATAACGCTTCTGCTTCCTCCATATTATGAGTCGTTAAAAAGATCGTCGTTCCTTCTTCATTTAAACGGCGCAATCCATTGTGAATATGCTGCACATTCGCTGGGTCTAATGCTGATGTTGGCTCATCTAAAAATAGCAAATCTGGTTTATGTAGCAACGCTCGTGCTAATGTCACACGTTGCTTCATTCCTTTAGATAATTTTTTCACCAACGTCTTTTTATCATTGATTAGGTTCACTTCATTTAATACTTCATCGATCCGTGATTGGTTGACATCGTATAATTTAGCAAAGAGAGAGAGGTTATCGTAAATACTCAAGCGTTCATATAAACCACTATTATCTGTTAAGATGCCGATGCGTTTTAAATGATCATGATTAAACTTTTTAATGTCCGTTCCGAAAACCTTTACTTCTCCATTAGAATGAAGTAGCTGAGAAGTAAGAATTTTAACAGTTGTTGTTTTCCCTGATCCACTCGGGCCGAGGAATCCAAAAATCTCTCCTTTTTTAATGGTGAAATTGATATTTTTTAAAGCAGTTTTGTGTCCAAATGTTTTCATCAATTGGTTCACTTCAATAATGTGTTCCATCTTGATCACTCCTTTATGATTGGTTGATGTCTTCATCATAAAAGGAAAATCAAAGTTACACCTTATTTTTCCTATGAACGGATCAAAAAAACGCTGAATGATGCTTATGTATGGCTCAAACCTTCATTTGAGCGGCTCAACTTTCACTACAATCCTAGGATCTCTTTCAATTCATCAAAGCGTGCTTTCGATAAGGGAATCGAGCTTTTCTTCTCATCATCAAGAACTAAGCTATAGCTGTTTCTTGTCCATGTAATCACTTCACGCACTCTTTGCAAGTTGACGATATAGGAACGATGACAGCGAAAGAAACCAAATGCTTTCAGTTTATCCTCCAAATCATTGAGCGTAAACGAGCAAGGGAAGCTCCCTTCAGATAGATGCAAATGAGACACCCCTTCTTGACTCTCAATATAATGAATTTCTGGAGGATCAAATAAGATGACTTTCTCTTTCACTTTCGCTGGGATCTTCTCAAGCTTCATCGGTTTTAAAATTTCTGCTGGCTCCTCAACCTCTCGATTGTTTTCTGGCTCCTCTTCGTCTACCTCAACCTTTTTTAAGCCCTCCTCATTTAACAAATACACATCATTCGTTAAAGACAGGGCATCTTCTAAAAAGGAAGTCGTGATTAAGACGGCTTTTTGCTCCTGTTGCAATTGTCGAATAGCGTTTCGAATGATGATCGCACTTTCAATATCAACGTTTTGCTCCGGTTCTTCTAAAACGACAAAATCATAATCACTTATAATGGCTCGTCCAATCTGTAAACGTCTCTTTTCTGAAAAAGATAGCTTGGCGATTTTCACCTCTTTTTTGTCCAGCAAACCGACCAATTGAATCACTTCATCGACCGTCTTGTCAGATTCCGACATTTTTTGAAAGAAGGATAAGTACTCTTTTACTTTTAATCTTTCATAAAGACCATCATCCAATAAACAAACACTTATTTCCCGGAAAATATTTTTATTGCTCTCTATGTCAGCTCCTTTAAAATACACATGACCTTTTGATGGAATCTCCTCTCCCAAAATGATCTTTATTAGCATATCTCCTAAATATTTATTGCAGCGAATTACTACACATTGACCTGGATTTATTTGGAAACTAATAGTTGGCAATAATGTTGTATTCCCCGTTTTTTTCGACAAGCTTTGTACAGATAGTAATTGCGTCATAAAACAGCCCTCCTTTATACATATTTTACCATAAGCGGACCAAAAAAAGGCCGCCCTCTTAAGCTTATTGCATGGAAGTGGTCCATATAACAAGTTCCTTAAGGGCAGCCTAATAATAATTAATGAAATACAATCGTTTTATTTCCGTGTACAATGACACGATCTTCTAAATGCCATTTAACCGCACGTGCTAGCACACGGCGTTCAATCGACTGACCAATTTTCTTTAAACCTGATACATCGTCACGATGGTTCACCCGCTCGATATCTTGTTCAATAATCGGGCCTTCATCCAGATCATTGGTCACATAATGTGACGTCGCCCCGATCAGCTTCACTCCGCGTTCATGCGCCCGTTCATACGGTCTTGCACCGATGAAAGCAGGAAGGAAGGAATGATGAATGTTAATAATTTGATTCGGAAAATGACTGACGAAATCCTCCGTTAAAATTTGCATGTAACGTGCTAGGACGATGACATCCACTTGATGTTCTTTCAACAACTGAATTTGTTGCTCTTCTACTTGCTTTCGAATGTCTTTATTGGCTGGAATATAATAGAATGGGATACCAAGCGCTTCTACCATCCCTCTCGTACCCTCGTGATTACTAATAACGAGAGCAATATCGGTTGGAAGATCACCGCTTTGCCACTCCCAAAGCAACTCAAGCAAGCAATGAGGCTCTTTAGAAACAAAAATCGCCATCTTTTTTCGTTCCTCAGCATACGTAAATTGATACTCCATAGCAAACTCCGATGCTAACATCTCAAAATCTTGCTCCATTTGAGCAGCACTCTCTGCTAAATTCGGGCGATCGAACTCAATCCGAATGAAAAAGGTGCCACCTTCCGGATTATTAGAATATTGATTCGACTCAATAATATTTGCTTCATGTTCAAATAAAAATTTGGAAATTGCCGCCACAATCCCCGGACGATCCGGACATTTGATTAGCAGTCTTCCACGACTACCTAGCTTCGCTTCTTGAAGTAAAGGTTTTGTCTGCTCTTTCGTTTTCATAGTTTGAACCTACCTTTTTGCGATGTTTAATTACCCATTATACTGCAAGAAAAACAGAATGAAAACAATTTTCTGAAACCACTACACTCATAAACCATATAATTTACATTTATCATACAAGCTCGTTTTCCCAATTCCTAATAACTTGGCTGCTTCTACTTTATTATTTTCTGCCTTCTTTAACGCTTGTTCTAATGCGGATCGCTCCGCTAAGGCTAACGTTTGTTTTAATGGTACAATCGGCCGTTCTTCTTGTTGCGCTGCTTGAGTAACAAGAGGCTCTTCCTGCAAATAAAGCGGCAGATGATGAAGATAAATTTTCGTGCCATCAAGCACATTCACTGCTCGCTCTAACACATTTTCTAATTCTCTAACATTACCAGGCCATGAATGAAGCAACAAACGGTTGATCACTTCAGATGAAATCGCCAGTTGTTCGCGGCTAAACGTTTTCGCTAGTTTCTTCAATAGCATATGAGCAATCGCTGGCAAATCTTCTTTACGCTTCTTTAAGGAAGGAATATCAATTTTCATCACGTTGAGCCGATAATAAAGATCTTGGCGAAACTCTCCCTTGTGAACCATCTCTTCTAAATTGCGATGGGTTGCTGCGATGACGCGAACATCAATCGGAATCGCTCTTTGTCCGCCAACTCTTTCAATCTCTTTCTCTTGCAACACACGAAGCAGCTTGCTTTGCATCGGAAGCGGCATGTCTCCCACTTCATCAAGAAAAATCGTCCCGCGGTGAGCGAGCTCGAATTTCCCTTTTTTTCCGCCTTTTTTCGCCCCAGTAAAAGCCCCTTCTTCATAGCCGAATAGTTCTGATTCTAATAATTGTTCAGGGATGGCGGCTGAGTTTACTCGCACAAATGGAAAGGCGGCTCGCTGGCTAGCTCCATGAATCGCATGAGCAAACAATTCCTTTCCCGTACCCGAAGGCCCCATTAGCAGCACGGATGATTGACTTCCTGCCACGCGCTGAGCCAGTTTTTTTGCTTCTTTAAATGCGTTATTCTCCCCGATTAAGTCATCAAAGCTGTACTTGCTTTTCAACTCTTTTTCAAATTTCTTTTTATAATATTTCAGCTCCTCAAGAAAGGGTTGGACTTTCTCGGAATAAGCCATCCAATCCTCAGAATTGCGAAACATGACAGTACCAACAGCCCCAACTAATTCTCCATTAATGTACAAAGGATAGCGGTTAGCAATCATTTCATTGCCTTTAATCCGGTGAATCGAGGCGATTTCTGGCTGTGAGGTCTGGACGATGAGATGCATCCTTGTATTCTCGATGACATCGCGAACATCTTTCCCTATAGCTTCAGAGACGGTTGTTCCAAGATACTCACAATAGGCCGCATTGATATAAATAATGATACCTTTGCAATCGACCACTACTACCCATTCCGTTGCGATATTAATAATTTCCTCAAGCCATTCATAAGGCAGCTTACTGACTAGTTTGTTCATACCTATAGACCCTTTCCTTTTTATTACTACTATAGTAACAAAAACTTTGAGGACAAACTCAATTAAAAAAGCCTTTCAAGCAATGAGTCACTTGAAAGGCTGTTCTTTTCTATTGCACTGTATATCCTCCATCGAGAACAACCGCTTGACCAGTCACTCCCTTTGCTTTATCACTGGCTAAGAAAATGGCGTAGTCAGCGATCTCCTCCACACTAAGCAGTCGCTTCTGTGGAACTAGCGGATAAATGACTTCTTCTAATACATTTTCTAACGGGACATTTCTCGTTTTCGCTAAATCCTCAAATTGACCTCGCACAAGCGGTGTGTCAACATATCCCGGACAGAGAGCATTGACTGTTATGCCATGAGTAGCCGTTTCTAGTGCAGCCACTTTCGTTAGCCCGATGACGCCATGCTTTGCACTGTTATAAGCTGCTTTCCCAGCGAAGCCAACAAGTCCATTAATAGATGCCATATTAATGATTCGGCCAGAACCATTTTTCTTCATGATAGGCAAGGCATGCTTAATAAAAACAAAAGGTGCGGTCAGCATTACTTTGATCAACAGCTCGAATTTCTCTGTTGGAAATTGCTCAAATGGAGCTACATGCTGCAACCCTGCATTATTCACTAAAATATCCACTGTTCCAAATTGATCGACAGCAAATTGAAGGCAACCCTGCACCTTCTGTTCATTCGTCACATCGCAAGCAACCGCTGCTACGTCGAATCCTTGTGTCTTTAATTCCTCCTCCGCTGCTTTTGCTGCGTCTTCCTTTAAATCGGCAATGATCACTTTTGCTCCTTCTTTCGCAAAGGCACGTGCCACTTCTAAACCAATCCCACTGGCTGCGCCTGTCACTAAAGCTACTTTTCCTGTTAACATCCTTGAGTCCTCCTCATTTTTCATTTTTCTTCAAATGAATGAACAACTTCCTTCTTTACACTAATCCAGTTAAGCTGTAAATCGCGATAATAAAGAATACTGCTACTGTTTTAATAACCGTAATCGCAAAAATATCACGATACGACTGACGATGAGTCAAGCCCGTCACCGCTAATAACGTGATGACTGCTCCATTGTGCGGCAATGTATCCATTCCACCAGATGCCATCGAAATGACGCGGTGCATCACTTCTGGTGGGATATTAAACTCATTGATGGCTGCCAAATACTTGTCCGCCATCGCACTCAGCGCAATCCCCATGCCTCCCGATGCGGACCCTGTCACCCCAGCAAGAGCCGTCGTTGTCACAGCTCCATTGACTAGCGGGTTCGTAAATGTCTCGGAGATCCCTTTACTGATCACTGTAAAGCCTGGTAGAGAGGAAATCACTCCACCAAAGCCATACTCAGCCCCCGTATTCATCGCAGCCAACAAAGCACCACCAATGGCTGTATTGATTCCAGCTTGGAAGTTGATTTTTACCCGCTTCCAATTGTAAAAAAGTGCCACAATAATTCCTGTCACTAGCGCCATTTCTACCGACCAAATCGCGACAACAGACGACAATTCTACTTTTCCGAACGCCTCTAACCCAATACCTGCAAAATCAAAGCCATTCGGATACCATTTCGGCAAGGCTTCTGTAAACACTTTATTCATCACTGCCACGAGAACAAGCGGCACAAAAGCCAATACTTTTCTAGCGGTAGATTCTGTTTCTGTTGAGATCACATCATTTATTTCTTCCTCTACAATTTCATTATTGATTCCGTAATAGCCTTCACCGGCATTTTTCGCTTTTCTCCGGCGATTTTCAAGATAAAGCATCCCCATAATAAAAACAAAGATGGCACCAATAACCCCAAGAGTAGGTGCAGCATAAATGTTTGTTTGAAAAAATGTTGTTGGGATGACATTTTGAATTTGCGGTGTGCCCGGCAACGCATCCATCGTAAAAGTAAACGCCCCAAGTGCAATGGTTCCTGGTATCAGTCGCTTCGGAATGTCCGCTTCCATAAATAAATTTTTAGCAAACGGATAAACAGCGAACACGACAACAAACAAGCTGACACCGCTATACGTCAAAATCGCACCCATGAGTACAATCGCCAACATTGCTTGCTTCGCCCCAACCCACTGAACGATCGTCTTCACAATTGACTCAGCAATTCCGGACATCTCCACAACCTTTCCGAAAATAGCGCCTAATAAGAACACAGGAAAATAAAGTTTAATAAATCCGACCATTTTCTCCATGAAAATATTGGAGAAAAACGGAAGAACAAAGTTGGGATCTGTCAAAAACACAGCTAAAAGTGCACAAATCGGCGCAAATAAAATAACAGAAAACCCGCGATACGCGACAAACATTAATAGTCCTAATGCCAACAAAATAATAACTAAATCCATTCCCAAACCCCCTTCTTTTTTAGTAACCTCTTTAACTGATATGCAAATCTTGTGCCAAATAGTTAAAATATGTAAACACTTGTCATTTAAGAAAGTTAAGTTCCGAATTTTCGGAACTTTAATTAGATTATTTTCCATGATTGCGGAAAATTCCGGAGTAACGGAAAAAGATATTGTTCGAACCAAGTTGTTTTAATCCATATAGGCGGCTAGATCGATAAAGTGAAACTTCAATCAGTGGGGGTTTTCTCCATCCCCCACTGATAAAAGAAGAACAAAGGCTAACGTCGCAACGTCCTGTTGCAACGCCTTTGTAACCTGCATCGTGCAGGCCCGAACGGATCGGGCGTTTACAGGCTGTTGATCCCCGACCTACATGCCTGCGCTTCTTCTGCCATGTTGAGGTGGGGGTCTTACAGCCCGTTAATGCGGGATAAATCAGTCGCAAATAACTCTCGATCAGGCGGCACTTTCCAAATTTCAGTCGCAATCCATTGTTAATCAAGCAGCTGCTGCCCTCTTATCATCAATCTGATGGATTGCCACACACCCCTTCTATGCCTTATTATCAGAATAGATAGAAATTTTGCATAAAAGGAGGAGCGACATGAATATCTTTTCAAAGGAGTACGCAAAATCATTAGATCAGCAAGATGAGCTAGCTCATTTTCGTGAGGAATTTTATTTGAAGGAAGGTCGGATTTATCTCGATGGAAATTCGCTCGGTTTACTTTCCAAACGAGCGGAGAGAGCCGTGCTTGATTTGCTCCATTCATGGAAAGATTACGGAATTGATGGTTGGACTCAAGGAAAGCACCCGTGGTTTTATTTATCGGAATTGCTAGGAGAAAAAATGATAACGCTTACAGGAGCGACTGCTGAAGAAATGATTGTGACGGGGTCAACTACTTCTAACCTTCATCAGCTCGTAGCTAGCTTTTATCAGCCAAAAGGTCAGAGAACGAAAATTTTGGCCGATGAACTGACGTTTCCTACTGATATTTATGCGTTAAAAAGTCAGCTTCGATTAAGAGGATACGACCCTGCTGAGCATTTAGTACTCGTTGAAAGTGAAGATGGCCGAATGTTGAAAGAGGAAGCTATTATCGCAGAGATGACAGAGGAAGTAGCATTAATTATTTTACCTGGTGTGCTGTATCGCAGCGGGCAAGTGTTGGATATGGAACAGCTGACAAAAGCAGCCCATGAGCGAGGAATATGGATTGGCTTTGACCTTTGTCATTCGATTGGCTCGATTCCTCATGAATTGAGTAATTGGGAAGTTGATTTTGCTTTTTGGTGTAATTATAAACACTTAAATGGCGGGCCTGGCAGTACAGCGGCACTCTACGTCAATAAAAGGCATTTCGGTCAAGCACCTGGGCTGGCTGGCTGGTTCGGATCGAAAAAGGACACTCAATTCGATATGACACTGGAGTTGGATCACGCTGAGCATGCCGGAGCTTATCAAATGGGGACGCCACATATTTTAAGTACGGCACCATTACTTGGAGCACTGGAGCTATTTAACGAAGCAGGCATTGATCGCATACGAAAAAAATCATTGCAGCTGACGAACTATATGATGGAATTAATCGAGCATGAATTAGTGGAATTCGATTTTACGATTGCGAACCCTCGCAATGATCAACAGCGCGGTGGCCACTTATTTCTTGAGCATGTAGAAGCCGCCCGCATTTGCAAAGCCTTGAAAGAGCATGGAATCATCCCTGATTTCCGGGCACCAAATGGCATTCGGCTAGCACCGGTTGCTTTGTACAATACGTTTGAAGATGTTTGGAACACGGTGCACATATTGAAAACAATTATGGAAACTGAACAATATAAGCAGTATAAAAATGAGCGAGACGTGGTGGCGTAATGAGCACTAAGTGGATAGATATTACGCAACCTTTCAACAACCAAATCGCTCATTGGCCAGGTGACACCCCTTTTTCATATGAAATTTCTTATACAAAAGCAAAAACAGGCTCAGTTAATATCGGAAAAATAACGACAAGCTTGCATACAGGCACTCATGTCGATTCCCCTTTTCATTTTGATGACCACGGTGAACAAATCCATGAACTAGATGTTGACATATTTATAGGAAGAGCACTTGTGATCGATGTATCTAGTTTAGAACATATTGGACCACAACAATTAGAGGCGTATCGATTAGGTGGCGCAGAGCGGTTGCTGCTACGGACAACTACTAGAAGCGAACCCACATTATTTCCCGGGAAAGTCACTCCCCTCGATCTAGCACTTGGTCCATTTTTAAAGAAAAAAGGAATTTTTTTACTAGGGGTAGATGTCCCTTCTGTCGACACATTAGATAGTAAGAACATGGAAGTTCACCATTCATTGCATAAAAATAATATCCATATTTTAGAGAACATTATACTTGACCACGTTGAGTCAGGCTTATATGAAATGATTGCGTTGCCGCTTTTAATTGAAGGAGCTGATGGCAGTCCTGTTCGTGCCGTCATTCGTCCAATAGAAGAAAGGAGAATGTGAAATGACCATTAATGAAAAATCGATTCATACGGATTTCACGAACAACATGACTTATGGAGAATATCTTGGGCTCGATCAGCTACTCAGCTCTCAACACCAACTTTCTGGCCATCATGATGAAATGCTGTTCATCGTGATTCACCAAGTGAGTGAATTGTGGATGAAGCTGATCATTCATGAAATGGAGGCGGCCATTCGACTAATTCAACAAGATGAACTTCAACCCGCCTTTAAAATGCTGGCTCGCGTGTCCAAAATCCAAACGCAAATTATTCAAGCGTGGGATGTGCTCTCTACTTTAACACCAGCTGAATATATGGAGTTTCGTGAAAAACTAGGACAGGCTTCGGGATTTCAGTCCTATCAATACCGGCAAATTGAATTTTTGCTCGGCTATAAAACAGCGCATATTTTAACAATTTATCAAAAAGATCAGCAACTTCATGATATATTAGAAAAGGTTTATCATGCGCCAAGCATTTATGACGCAGCGATCGGGGCGCTTGCACGTGCCGGTTTTCCGATTAACCCAGACTTAATCGGCCGTGATTATTCCGTTACTTATACAGTTGACCCGACGGTTGAAGCGGCTTGGCTTTTGGTCTATGCAGATGTCGAAAAATATTGGGATCTCTATCAACTAGCAGAAAAGCTGATCGATATTGAAGACTCGCTTCAGCAGTGGCGATTCCGTCATATGAAAACGGTCGAACGAATTATCGGCTTTAAAATGGGCACCGGTGGATCTTCCGGTGTACAATATTTGAAAAAAGTGCTCGATCATCGCTTTTTTCCTGAGCTATGGGATTTACGCACGAAGCTTTAATAGAACTGGAGGGATTTTATGGAGAATAAAGAGCAATGGTCCTCGCGCATCGGATTTATATTATCTTCAGCAGGAGCGGCGATCGGTTTAGGTGCGATCTGGAAGTTTCCTTATGTGACCGGGCAAAGTGGCGGCGGAGCCTTTCTTCTTCTATTTATATTATTTACGATCTTAATTGGCTTGCCGCTGTTAATTTCAGAATTCATTATTGGTCGTGGCTCTGGAAAAGAAGCCGTCAGCGCCTATAAGAAATTAGCTCCGAATAGCTTCTGGACCCTCACTGGAAAGTTAGGTGTCATCGGTTGCTTCCTGTTGCTATCTTTTTATAGCGTCGTTGGGGGCTGGGTACTCACTTACACGGTGATGTCACTTGGCGGAAAAGTCATTGAAAGCGGGGCAGACTACGGGGCCCTGTTCGGACAAGTTACGAGTTCTCCCCTCATGACCATCGGCGGACTGGCTGCCTTTTTACTAATGAATATCGTTGTTATTGCAGCCGGTGTTCAAAATGGGATTGAAAAAGCAAGCAAGTATATGATGCCGCTGTTATTTATATTTTTTATCGTGCTTGTCATCCGTGCGCTCACACTAGATGGCGCAATGGAAGGCGTTCGCTTTTTCCTGCAGCCGGACTTCTCAAAAATCACTGGTGAAGCGGTGCTTTATGCACTTGGACAATCCTTCTTTTCGCTTGCCGTTGGATTTTCGTGCATGGTCACTTACAGCTCTTATTTAAATAAAAATGTCAGCATTCCGGTATCAGCTGGATCTGTCGCATTGATGAATATTTTCGTATCCGTCTTAGCAGGGCTTGCTATTTTCCCAGTTGTATTTTCCTTTGGCTTCGAGCCAACAGAAGGACCAGGACTTCTCTTTATCGTCTTGCCTGCCGCTTTTTCACAAATGCCGCTTGGCGAGCTATTCTTATTTATGTTCTTGTTGCTCTTCTTATTCGCCACATTAACATCTTCTTTTAGTTTATTAGAAATTATTGTGGCAGCCTTTCTCAAAACCGGAGCATCAAGAAAAATGATCACTTGGATCGCTGGTGTGACAGTGTTCATCGCTGGTATTCCAGCTGCCCTTTCTTCCAGCTTACTTGCGGACGTCAAGATTTTCAATAAAACCGTCTTTGACGCAACCGATTTTCTTGTCAGCAACATCATGCTTCCACTTGGTAACCTGCTGATCGCACTATTTATCGCTTGGAAGATAAACCAACAACTCGTTAAACAAGAATTTATGCTCGGCCACTCGCTAGCGCCAAGCACTTATACCACTTGGCATCTATTAATGAAATGGATTGTACCACTGACCATCGTTGTTGTCTTTTTAAATTCACTGGGTTTATTTAACTAAGGAGCGGCGAGCCATGGCCTTATTAAAATACGAAACATAACAACGCTGTCTATTTATTAGAGGACCTCCTTTTATACAATGTTAAAAACATATTTAAAAGGAGGATTATAATAGTAAAAGATCAACCATTTTTAAAGCATATTCAAGATGAACAGCAATGTTTTTTCGGTTGGTATTTGTATTTTAGAGAAGAATTTTCCATCCAATCAAAAGGTTCCTATAACGTAACACAGCATCATTTTATTATTAAAGCACAAGCAATATAAAAGAAAAGGAGGCTCCCCATAAGAGGAGGCCTCCTTTTCTTTTATAAAATATCCAGCCAAATTTTTATCGCTGTTGCCGCAATTAAAATCGCAAGCAGCCACTGTAAAACTTTTGTGTTCATTTTTTGGCCTGCTTTTGCTCCAAGCGGTGAAGCAATTACACTTGCGACAATCATAATCATAGCTGGCCAGAAAAGCACTTGACCTGTCATTATTTTTCCAGCTGTTGAGCCAATAGAAGAAATAAAAGTAATTGCTAAAGAACTAGCAATGGTCATCCTCGTTGGAATTTTCAATACAACTAGCATGATTGGGACTAAAAGGAAAGCCCCTGCTGCTCCAACAATTCCGGCTCCAATTCCAACAATAAAAGCAAGCAGTGCGGCAAGCCAGCCATTAAACGTCACTCCACTCATTGGACGATCATCGAGATTTTTCTTCGGGATAAACATCATAATGGCCGCTAATGCCGCAAGAATTCCGTATACCACATTGATGACTTCCTCGGATAGTTTATCTGAACCAAAGCCGCCGATGAAACTGCCGAGAAGAATGGCTCCCCCCATATACAAAATTAATTTCTTATTTAAATAATCACTTTTGCGATACGCCCACACACCCGCAATCGTCGCAAAAAAAACTTGAACCGCACTAATTCCAGACACTTCATGTGCACTAAATGCAGCAAAACCAAAAAGCGGCGGAATGTATAATAACATCGGATATTTGATAATTGAACCGCCGATACCTACCATGCCAGAAACAAACGAACCGATAAAACCGATCATAAAGATCAAAAGCCAATACGTAAGATCCATTCGGGCCCCTCCCATACTTAATCAAATTTTATCTCTTTCGCTCCCCAGAAAAACACACTTATAAGTGAAGCAAGAACAACTAGAATAGGGGCATACATAATTAAAGAATGATGCATGATTGTTTCCCTCCTATAGGATCATCAAACTAATTGCACTACCAAACGCGATTAACGCAGCCACCCAAAAATAAGTGGGTTCTCTTTTTTGCATATGCATCTCTCCTTTAATAACCGAAAAATAGATTTTTATTTATGCTTCTATTTCAGTATAGAAAGAACGAAACAACTCATACATAGGGGGGTTCCCCTAACAAAGGAGTAAAATATGAAGATTTTTTGAAGATATTAACTGTAGAAATAGAGGAAATAGACGTTGTGACTGACTTCTTCCTCTGTATGATCGTGAGGTGATACTAACTATTTACGATAAATATACGAAAAAACGCAAGGCTCCCCTTGCGTTAATGAATATCAGTAAAATAATTTTTAATCCCGTATTGGATCATTTCATGTTTTTGTTTTAGCCCTAGTTTACTCATCATATTAGATTTATGATTTTCTACTGTTTTAGCGCTGATATGGAGCTTTTCAGCGATTTCTTTATTGGTATAGCCAAGGACGTTCAAACGCAATACTTCTTGTTCTCTCAAAGTTAACGGTGATGGAGGCGTTTCTTTTGCCTTCATCATTTTTTCAATCTGTGCATCACTCAAGTCTGTACTATAATAACGGCGGCCATGATAGACGTGATAAATCGCCTCATATAACTCGCTTCCTTGGCTTTTCTTTAAAATATACCCATGCGCTCCCGATTGAATCGCTTTACGAATATATACTTCTTCATCATGCATCGTTAAAAGGACGACTTTAACATTAGGTTGCTGCTGAAGAAGCTGCTTAGTCGTTGTCAACCCATCTAATCCATTGGGCATTGAAATATCCATTAAGACAACATCCGGATCATTTTGCATCGCCAACACAAGGGCCTCATGTCCATCTCCAGCATCGGCTACTACTTCAATATCTCGATAATTCTCTAAAAGTAAGATAATCCCTTTTCTTATTAAATCATGATCATCGACTACCATCACTTTCATTTGCGATTTCCTCGCTTTCATCTATCATTATTGTAGTTATAATTTGTGTGCCTTCTTCTGGTGCTGATTGAATGAAAAAGCGGCCATTTAACTGCTCAATTCGCTCACGCATATGCTCAAGTCCAAGCCCGCCTTTTGCTTGTTCCAAATCAAAGCCAACACCATCATCATGTATTTCAACAATTAGCTGTCTCTGTTCTTTTCGGAGAAATAAATATACTTTATTTGCTTGTGCATATTTGACTGCATTATGTAGCGCTTCCTGTACAACTCGGTACATATTGATTTCCACCGCGGAAGGCAGACGTCCGGTAATATTGGTTTGAAAAGCAATGGAAAGGGAAGAGGTAGATTCAACAGTCTGAATGAGTGTCTCTAGAGTCGATACTAACCCTAGCCGATCTAAACTAGTCGGTCTAAGCTGATGCGAGTAGGCTTTAATATCAGACATTGTTCGACCCAACTCTGCTTGGACTTCATTTAAATAGTCATAGAGACGTTCATCCTCAACTGTTGATTCGATAGCCTGCAACGCAACAGAAATTGTGTAAAGAGACTGACTGACACCATCATGCAGTTCATGGGCAAGGCGTTTATGTTCTTTTTCTTGAGCTTCAATTAACTGCTTAATGATCTTTTTCGATAGTCTCACTTCTTCTTCTTTTTGCCGCAATGTTTGATCGCGAAGCACTAATAAATACTCTTGCTCCTGACTGTTTTGATCTTGATAAATTAAAGCTGTGCTCATTTCAACATCTAGCTCATTTCCATGATAAACAGGCATTTGCGATAAAAAGTAAGGCACTTCATTCCTTGCAATTAAATAGCAGCGATTCTCTCTTTCAGTAATTTTTCGATCTTGACAATAAGAGCAAAAAGGAACTTTACCACCAATGTTCCAGCCTGTAAGTCGATGGGCTGCCGGATTCATTAGCAATATTTCCCGGTTTTGATTCATAACAATAATTCCATCTTGAATATGTTCAAAAATTTGATGTAAATATTTTTGTTCCACAGGGTACTGTTCCATTGGTTGATACATTTCCTTTCTCAGATTCTTTCTCTTATTGTAAATCAAAAGCCGCCAGTGATAAATTTTTCACTGGCGGCTTCATCAATGTTTAATTCACAGCTTCAAGAACTTCTTTTTTCCAAAGCGAGTAGCCACCTAAAAGATTGATTACATTTTTGATACCTTTTGCTTGAAGCACACTTGCTGCAATAGCAGAACGGCCACCAGCAGCGCACTGAACAAGAATCGGCTGACCTTGTGGCACTTCACCTAACCGATCTGGTAATGTCCCAAGCATCACATGAATAGCTCCGGGAATATGACCTTCATCCCATTCTGCTCGATTACGGACATCAAGGACCTTAATTTCATCTTTTTCGACCGCTTCTTTAATAGCAACAGGTTCAATATTTTCATAGCTTTCGAGCTCCGTTGCCTGTGATAAAGCGACTTTGACATCTATATATCCAACCGTGTTATCAATACCGATCGAACGTAATGCTCTTAAAATATCTGATAGACGCTCTTCTTCAATCAGCAAATAAAGCGGCGCCTCATAATTCGCCAGCCAGCCAGCCCAATTAGTAAAGGACTTGTTAAATGGAATATTAATCGTTCCAGGAAGATGACCTTTGGCAAATTCTGAAGCAACGCGAGTATCAATCACCATACCGCTTTCAAGCCATTCATGCAAAACAGAAGAATCCGTTGCCTCAACTGGCATTTTTAAATCTTTAAATAAAGCAGGACCGACTTTATTGACGCACTTCATGACAGCAAAATATTTTGGCGGTTCTGGCTGCCCGTCAAGTAGCGCTTTTACAAAAGCAGCTTCATCGTTAAATTGTAAAGCCCAGTTAAACATTTTTTCGTAACCTACAGTCGAAGAAGGGATTGCTCCTAATGCTTTACCACAAGCACTTCCTGCTCCGTGAGCTGGCCACACTTGCAAATAATCGGGAAGCAGCTTAAATCGGTCAAGGGAAACAAACATTTCTTTCGCTCCTGCATCAGCTGTTCCCTTGTAGCCAGCTGCCTTCTCTAATAAATCTGGACGTCCAACATCACCAACAAACACAAAGTCACCTGTGAAGATTCCCATTGGACGGTCTGCCCCACCTCCATTGTCTGTCAATATAAAAGAAATACTCTCAGGTGTATGGCCCGGCGTATGCATCACTTCTAAAATCAAATTACCAACCTTAAATTTATCGCCATCTTTCAACAGTTGATGATCGATGTTGTCAAAATTTTGATACTTCCAGTTTTCATCCCCTTCATCAGAGACATACATTTTCGCATTAAAACGATCCGCAATCTCACGAGACCCAGCAACAAAGTCCGCATGAATATGCGTTTCAGCCGCTGCTGTTAACTTTAACCCTTCCTTCTTAGCCGCTTCAATATACTGCTCAATATCGCGAGACGCATCAATAACGACCGACTCTCCCGTCTTTTGACAACCAACCAAATAAGAAGCATGCGCCAACTTTTCATCATAAAAATAACGTAACAACATCCGAATCTCTCCTTTTTTCGGGAGGTGCCTGTCACTCCCTGTCTTTTGTCGAAAAATAGTTATTGTTTTTTAGGCATAGTGTCGATAAAAGCTTGTACATATGAAAGAATTCGCTGGACGGAAGGGTCTTTTATCCACTTTAAGACGGTGAAGACTGAAATGTGCTGAGTATTGACCTCCGCTTTTGTTTGTACTTCTTCCCAAAGTGTTTTCCCTGTATTAATTTTTGTCTTAACAGGCTCTAAATACCCTTCTACGCTCTTTTGCAAATAGTCTATTGATTGTTGATCGCCTAATACTTGCTCAGCAAAACGGATGACTGTTTCAAGTTTTTCTGTAAGTTGTAAAAGTAAAGGTAACTTTTCCAACAGGTGAAGGGCAGCTTCAAGCGTATCCACATCTATATTGGTGGAATCGAGCTTTGTTTTCACTTTTTTCATTGTATGCTGATCATCCATCACAGCTTGGCCAAAAGATAGTATATGATCCACCTGTTCTAGTTTTTCCGTTAAAAGGGGCAGCTTTTCTATCAGCTGTTGAAGGGAAGCTTGTACTTCCGGTTTATCTAACTCATCGATCCAGTCTTGCTTGGATAATGAGATTGCCATTGCTCTTCACTCTCCTTTCGTACTGTTACATAATTCCTTTCAACATGCCATCCCAATACATGATTGGTAACAAATCCTTTTTCATAATATACATGCTGCGCCGTTCCTTCGCTTGGTTGACTGGGAAGGATTCGCTCGGTATTTTATCGTACTTAAACTCGGCCAATACTAAGCTGTTGTAACCCGTGACAAGCGGACAAGAGCTATAGCCATCGTAAATAGCATTCATCGGCTCTTTTTTAATAAGCGACATCACATTTTTCACTACCACAGGAGCTTGCTTGCGAATCGCCGCTCCTGTTTTTGATGTTGGTAAATCGGCACAATCACCAAGAGCAAACACATTTTCATACGTTTGATGTTGCAATGTATACGGATGGACATCGACCCAACCAGCTTCACTTGCTAATGGACTATTACTAATAAAAGAAGGTGCTCGCATTGGCGGAGTAACGTGAATCATGTCGTAATTGACTACTGTTTGTTCGCTTGTATCTAAATTTTCAAAAATAGCTTCTTTCTTATCCGCTCTAATTTCAATTAAATTTTGGCGGAAACGGGCATCAATCATTTTACGTGCCACTACTTTCTCTAATATGTCACGATATTTCTGAACATCAAAAATCGCTGGGTTAGCCGAACCAAAAATCACACTCGTTTGATTTCTTATCCCCGTACGACTAAAGTGATCTTCTGCTAAATACATAATTTTCTGAGGGGCACCACCGCATTTCACTGGTGTAGCTGGATGGGTGAAGACCGCATTTCCACCTTTAAATGTCCGAATAACTTCCCACGTATAATCTGTATATTGATAAGAATAATTACTGCAGACGCCACCTTTACCAATGGCATCCTTTAATCCTTTCACTCCACCCCAATGAATCTCAATTCCTGCAGCTACAATTAAATAATCGTAAGAAATTTCCTCTCTATTTCCTAACTGGACGATATTATTAGCTGGATCAAAGGAGGTAGCTGCTTGTTGAATTAATATCGCACCTGTAGGAATTAATTCTTCCATGCTGCGTTCTGTATCTTCTTTCTTTGCTGCTCCACCACCGACTAATGTCCATAACGGTTGATAATAATGACTCTTAGCCGGATCGATAATCGCCACCTCTTCTGCAAGCGTTTTCATTCCATTCAACAATCTAGCAGCAGTACTAATTCCTGCTGAACCACCGCCCACAATCACTACCCGGTAATGCTTATTCATCTTGATCTTCCTCCTAGTCATCATTAATGACAAGTTCAGGGGCTACCCCTGTGAGTTGTTATAGCTGTTTATACATTTATAATAGTGACAACACTTCACTCATACCATAGGGGGCTACCCCTATATTGTGAGAAAAAGGGAATTTAACAGGATCCATAACTGAGTACCAAAATAAAGAAAATAGCTACGTGTTAAATAAAAAATAGATTAAGACTCTTTTAAATTGGGTATATAAATTTAAAGGAATTTTTTACAAGACAATTATTTCCTATATCATTTCGGCATCATTTATATATCTTATTGGCATTGACGGTATTAATCAGCAGGAATTATTATTTAATTAGAGAAAATAATTGAAAAATTCAAACGAACGGATAGGGGATGAGAGTATGACAGTAACAAAAGAATGGACTCAAAACACTACGCTTACTGCGAAAAAATATGTGCAAGACGTATTTGAAACGGTTCAAAAACGCAATCCAGGGGAAAACGAATTCCATCAGGCAGTGAAAGAAATTTTCGACTCACTTGTACCGGTGTTCGCTAAATATCCTAAATATATGGAACATGGTATATTGGAAAGAATCGTTGAGCCTGAGCGTTTAATTACGTTTCGTGTGCCTTGGGTAGATGATCAAGGAAAAGTTCAAGTCAACCGCGGCTTCCGTGTTCAATATAATAGCGCCCTTGGTCCTTACAAAGGCGGACTTCGCTTTCACCCATCCGTTAATGCTAGTATCATTAAATTCCTAGGTTTCGAACAAATTTTTAAAAACTCACTAACAAATCAACCGATCGGCGGCGGAAAAGGTGGTTCCGATTTTGACCCGAAGGATAAGTCCGATGCAGAAGTGATGCGCTTTACGCAAAGCTTTATGACGGAGCTTGCTCGCCATATCGGGCCAGATACAGACGTACCAGCTGGTGACATCGGCGTTGGCGCACGTGAAATTGGTTACATGTTCGGTCAATATAAACGTATTCAAAATGCCTATCATGCCGGTGTATTAACTGGTAAAGGGCTACATTACGGCGGCAGTTTAACAAGAACAGAAGCAACAGGATACGGTACGGTTTATTTTGTGGCTGAAATGTTAAAAGACAACGGCTTGAGCTTCAAAGATCGTACAGTCGTTGTTTCTGGATCAGGTAATGTTTCCATCTATGCGATTGAAAAAGCCACACAACTCGGCGCAAAAGTCGTTGCTTGCAGCGATTCTAATGGCTATATTTACGATAAAAATGGCGTGAATCTTGCCACTGTGAAACGCCTAAAAGAAGTAGAAAGAAAACGAATTAGCGAATATGTCCTGGAGCATCCGGGAGCAGAGTATGTAGAAGGCTGCTCCGGTATTTGGAACATTCCTTGCGATATCGCCCTCCCTTGTGCAACACAGAACGAAATTGATGAAGCAGCCGCTGCTACGCTCATTAAAAATGGAGTAAAAGCGATTGGTGAAGGGGCCAATATGCCAAGTACATTAGCAGCGATTGATGCTTTCCTAAAAGCAAACGTATTGTTCGGACCAGCGAAAGCAGCTAATGCAGGTGGCGTAGCCGTTTCTGCACTAGAAATGGCTCAAAATAGCATGCGGATGCCGTGGACTTTTGAAGAAGTCGATGACAAACTACACACGATTATGAAAAATATTTATAAAAACAGCGTGCAAGCAGCAAATGAATTCGGCTTTGAAGGAAACCTCGTCGTCGGTGCCAACATTGCTGGCTTCCTTAAAGTAGCAGATGCTATGATCGATCAAGGAATTGTGTAAAAACAAAAGCGAAAAAGGCAGGCTCTGAAAAAGAGGCTGCCTTTTTCAAATTGAGAGAGAAAGTACCTTTTCTTTTTACAATAAAAATACTATTATTAGAAAGCTATCTATTTTTTATCGTATGAAAGGCTGGGAGTATTTTGAGGAAATTTCTGAAAAGTTATCAATTTACTTTTCTATTATTAGCCGCCATTATCATCGGGGGCACTGCAGGTATCATCTTTGGACCTGAAGCGGCGGTCGTTAAACCGTTCGGGGATTTATTTTTAAATTTAATGTTTATGATCATCGTCCCACTCGTATTTTTCAGCATTGCCTCAGCAATTGCTTCTATGGACGGGATGAAGCGACTGGGTAAAATCATGGGAAGCATCTTTATCGTCTTCTTCGTCACAGCGATCATCGCAGCCGTCGTTGGCATGATCGGTGTTACATTGTTTAACCCACTTGCCGATACAGATGTGTCAGCTATTAAAGAGTTGATGGACGAGTTTGAGCCGGAAGAGGTAGAAACAGAAGACTTGACTCTACTTGGACATCTTGTAAATACATTTACGGTATCTGACTTTTCTTTATTGCTGTCAAAAGGTAATATGCTACAGCTTATCGTCTTTTCGATTCTTTTCGGTTTAGCGACAACTATGGCAAAAGAACATGGCAAACCGATGGCGAACTTTTTAGCTTCCGGTACGGCCGTCATGATGAAAATGGTTTCGATCATTATGTACTATGCTCCAATTGGATTGGGCTGTTATTTCGCTGCCATTATCGGCGAACTAGGGCCACAAATTCTTGGAGGTTATGCACGCACATTCGTCTTATACCTTGGCTTAACAGTGGTTTATTACTTCGGTTTCTTTACCCTATATGCTTTTATCGCGGGTGGAAAAGACGGAGTGAAGGTATTTTGGAAAAACGCCGCCGCTCCATCTGTCACAGCGATCGCTACTTGCTCAAGTGCGGCAAGTATTCCGGCCAACTTAACAGCTGTGAAAAAAATGGGCGTTCCGAAAGATATTGCCGAAACAATTATCCCGCTTGGTGCCAATACACATAAAGATGGTTCCGTATTTGGTGGCGTGCTGAAAATTGTCTTTCTCTTTGTTTTGTTTGACAAAGACATGACAAGCTTAACGAGCATTTTGAGCATCATTGGCGTCTCCTTCCTTGTTGGTGCAGTCATGGGCGCGATCCCGGGTGGTGGGATGATTGGCGAAATGCTGATTTTAAGCGTATTTGGCTTCCCTCCTGAAGTGTTGCCAATCATCGCCGTCATCAGTACAATCATCGATGCACCAGCGACATTGTTGAATTCAACAGGAAACACCGTCTGTGCCATGCTCGTTACACGACTAGTAGAGGGTAAAAACTGGCTACAGCGACAACTGGCAGTCGGTAATTAGTAAAAAGAGTGAAAACCTGATTGGGTTTTCACTCTTTTTTGATGGGGATTTTGATGATTAGGCGGTGAAATAGCGGGATCAGTCGCGTATGTCGGGCGATCAGTCGGGATCGTCCGATAATTAGGCGCGATCTGACTAAAATCAGGCGCCTGAGACGAAAAATTAGTCGCGGGCGCTATTTGCATGCTAAGGCCCGCTCGAAATGCTCGCGCTCGGGTAACTGATCAGGCGTAATATCCCAGAAATCAGTCGTCAACTACCGATAATCAGGCGGAAAACAGAAATAATCAGTCGCCGCGAGAAAAAGTTATAAAAACCTCTTCCTAATTTCAGGAGAAGGTATCATACAATGAGCTTTTTTTCCAAACCATTTGTATCTGTTTTTGGCGATCCATGTATACACGCCATCTCTGACCGGTCGAGGAATGATTAATAGATAATAAAATAATTTCCATCCCCCAGATAAGTGTTTGCATATGCGAAGAGCAGCGGTTGATTTATGATAACAACGCTTGCCATCAATCAATAGCATACTGTCAAGAGTAAAAGGAACTTTGTATGTTGCTACTAGTTGTTGCCCGATATCACTTTGTAACGAGGCAAATTTATAGTAAGCATTCGGATCTCTTTTAATAATAAATTGAACACTACGATCACAGAAATTACACTCGCCATCAAATAAAACAATTTTACTCATCATCGCTCCCCCTTTTTTATTATTTTAACAATATGCAAACATGACTGATGCTTATTTTGCTTCCTTATCACTTGCAAATAATATTCCAAATATTGTAGCATATAGTAAATATGGAAATGAGGAGAATAAATTACTATGATAAATACACATTTATAACCTATTGTCTGCGAACACCGAGCACGACCACCTCCGTACTATTTTCTTATTTTATTAAGGATAAATATAAAGATACGGAGGAAAATGAAATGAGTAAACCAGAATTAACTGTTGCTTTAGTATGTGGGCCTGATTGTGATCTGGATTCTAATGCGATTCGTTCAGCCATTGAGTATTTCGGAGGGCGCGTGATTACGTATTGGATCGGAAGGCCAAATGATTTGATTGGAGTACTTACTGGGGAAGACTTGTATCCAGACACTGATTATATCATTCTTAATTTCCATGGCGATGAAGGGCAATTTGTGATGCCAGAATTAGAGGAATCGGTCTATGAGAACGATGAGCCAAAAGACGATTTTGGGCCAAGTGACATTAAACGCTATGCCCAATTAAAGGATAAAATCGTGTTAGCGAATGGCTGTACATTAGGTGTACCATCATTAGCACAAGCCTTTATAGATAGTGGTTGCCAAACATATATTGGACCAGATGACTCTCCTTATGGAAATGCGGCACTCATGTTTGCTTTGCGATTCTTTTATGAGATCATCCAGAACAAAAAAAGTGTGAAAGAAGCGTTTGAACTAGCAAAAACCACGGATAAAGAAATGTCCATGTACCAACTATATGAACGAAAATAACGTTGAAGGCGAGCACCTATTTTTTCTGGTGCTCGCCTTTTTGTCCTAATATTCTGTTATTATAAAGAAAAGTTTGTCGATTGGACGGAGTTGATTAGGTTTTGGATTTGTTGATGATTGTGTTGCCAGCGTTTCTTATTTTCTTCACTGGTTTTGTCGGGCAGAAGTTAATAGGATTTGAGATTCGTTCCATTTCGATGATGGCGCTGTATATTATGTCGCCATTTCTTGCGTTTCGAACCTTTTATACAAATGAGCTGACGATGGAGTATGTGTATATCATCAGCTTTTGTTTGCTCCTTTGCTTTGTGTTGATCACAATCGTTTTCTTAACAGGTATGATGATGAAAGCTTCGCGGCAAAAAATGGCGGCAATGATTCTTGGTGGGGCCTTTATGAACAGCGGCAACTACGGAGCACCAGTTGTTCTTTTCGCCTTTGGAGCAGTCGGTTTTGATTATGCGGTCATTATGATGGTATTTCAGTCTCTCTTGATGAATACAATCGGCCTATTTTTCGCCTCACTCGGCGGCAAACAAAAGATGACGTTGAAAGAATCTTTGCTGCGCGTACTCCGAATGCCGGTCATTTACGGTACCTTTTTAGGACTAGCGTTTCAGCTGCTCTCCATTGACTTGCCGACACCGTTTATGGATGCGATTAGTTTAGTCGCTAATGCCTCTATTCCAACGATTATGCTCGTTCTTGGTATGCAGCTGGCAGTGATCGAAAAAAAACGGGTCACTTACCGCTTTGTTTCAGCTGTCACGATCATCCGACTGATCGTTTCACCAGTGGTCGCTCTGGTGATCACATCGTTTTTGCCAATGAATGACTTGTTAAAAGATGTGTTGATCTTGCAAGCGGCAATGCCTGCAGCGGCCAACACAACGATGGCCGCGATTCAATTTGGTACAGAACCAGACCTCGTTTCTTTTAACACGTTAGTCACGACGTTGTTAAGCATCGTAACAATCCCTGCTACGCTTTTCTTTTTAGGTGTATGAACGAAAAGGCTGTCCCACAACAGCCTTTTATCGTCTCACTAGAAACTCCTCTCCTCGTTTACACCCTTTGATTGGCTGATCCGCTATAGCAACCTCTTCCGGCTCTGCTTTCACTTCTTCTTCCTTTTCCTCTTCTTCTTGACTCGCGGTCAGCTCAGAAAAAGGAATTGGCGCTGGCAATGCGTTTAACACTTGTTCTGGTATCTCTGGACTACCTGGAGCATACACATCGAAAAAACTATTGGCCATTTGCAAATAACCAGCTGTATTCGGATGAACATCTTTGGCATTTGGGACCAGGGACTTGGCATCGTTGCCAAAACGTGGGCTGACGGGTACAAAGTTTGCACCTGCTCGTTCCGCTTCTTGTTGAATAATTTGATTTAAAATTCCCAGTTGCTCTTCAACAGATGGCTTATGCTGTTCTTTTACATGTGGATATGGGAAATAATAACCCATCGCATAAATTTCAGCCTGCGGATTCAGCTGTTTAATTTCACTCAGCAATTGACTATAGTTTTTCCGCACGCGATTGAGGGCAAACGCAGCTGGGATTGGCTCGTAGCTTAGTATGCCGCGGACGGAATCATTTTGAATGAGCGGTAATAAATCATTCGCCCCAGCAGAAATCGTGATCACATTCGCTTGGCGGACATCTTGCTGGACCTCTTTTTTATCTAACTGCTCGAGTACTTGTTCCGTTGTGTAACCCGGAAACGCCCATTTTTTTGAAAAGCTCGCTAAGTTGCCGGACTGTTGCAAAGAGAGCGCAATTAAATCAGCGTAACCCGCACCAATTTCTTTGTTCGGTGTTTGTCCTGCTGCCAAGGAATCACCGAGTGCTACGTAGTGAACGCCCGCCGCTTCAGCTTTCATCGGCCAAACGGAAGCAACCGCTAGCAAGAGAACAATGAAGTGTAAACAAACTCGCTTTTTCATGGAATTCTTCCTTTCTTCACGATATGCTATAATTAAATATTATCATATCTCAAATACATGGAGGCTATATGCTAACTTTTGAAGAAAAACTGGAAATCATCGAATCTTTCCCACAGCTTGAGCGTAAAAATGTTTCTCTTGGCCGAGTCAATTTTCACTTTGAAGAAAGTGTAACAGATAAGAAAAATATTGTGTATCACCTACATCCAAATGGAAATGGCTTTGTTTATGCTGGCGAATTATCTCATTATCCAGCCGATGCGAAAGGCATGGTCAATATTCGCGATTTTTCAGCGGAAGAATTACGTACGATCCTTGATGACGCCATCCGTTCGTTATCACCAAAATCCAGTGAAGAACAAGCGATTGTTGGCGATGCTTACGAGGAAAAATGGATCAACGAAGATGGGCATACATTGATACTCATTGAAGAAGATGAGATGTGGAATGTATATGCCGGCTTGAATTTAGATGGCACCTTCCATACATACGAAGCCGCTTTGCAATACTTAGACGAAGAGGGATTTCGTCGACTATCTTAACAAAAACATACTAACATTAGTAGCACAAACCAAGGCCAAGGTTTGTGCTACTATTTTTTTATAGTAGAAGTGAAGAAAGGTCGAACGGCCCCTGGGACCAAATCGAGTCCGTTTCAAAAACCGACCAACTTCACACCCTTATGTGAATCAGTTTAGTATGTTGGATCCGTAGAGATCGTGTATAAGAAAAGGGAATCGATAAGGCCCTGTGAAGACTTCTATGATTGGCTAAGAAGGAGAAATGAATATGCAACATGTAGTCGCTCTTGATGTGAGTATGGGGAAAAGTACGATGGTGATTTATAACCAATATCGTCAATGTGAATTTGAAGGAGAAATTCTTCATACCAAACCCTCATTTGAAGCTTTGAACGAAAAACTCCAAACATTAACAAAACAGGATGGACAAGCACCAGAGATTGTATTTGAAGCGACAGGTGTTTATTCCGCATCATTAGAACGCTTTTTCCAAACAGAAGGTTATATCTACCATCGAGTGAACCCTCTTGAAGCGAATCTTCAAATGGCATCGATGCGTCGACAAAAAACAGACAAAAGCGATGCACATGAACTGGCAAAATCACATTTTAAAGTAGAGCGTACAGCTACTTATCAAGAAGAAGGCTATTATAAACAAATGCGATCACTCACACGTTATTATGATGAACTAGATCGTGAAATCACTCATCTTTTCAGTCGCCTGCATGCCATTCTACAACTCAGTTTTCCAGAATTAGAAATCATATTTTCAACACGCTCGGCCCTTTTTCTCAATATTGTGCAGCTCTATCCGCATCCAGATGAGGTACTCACTTGTTCCAAAACCATCATTCGTAATCGGCTAAAAGCAAATACAAGGAAGAATCTATCTCTTTCGCGAGCAGAAGCGAAAGGACTCGCTTTACTAGAAGCTGCGAAAGATTCGTATCCAGCCATTTCAAAAGAGGATGTGCGTTGTGAACAAGTACGTGACTATGCGAAAAGGATCTCTGATTTAAAAGAAAAGAAAGAAGGGCTTGTGAAACAAATGGTCGAGCTCTCAAAGGAAAGAACCGAATACAACGTACTGATTTCATTTCCCGGTATCGGAGAAGCGACAGCTGTTCGTCTGATTGGAGAGCTTGGGGATATTCGCCGTTTCAAGAACCACAAGCAGTTAAATGCCTATGTTGGTATTGATGTGATGCGTTATCAATCAGGAAATACCTATTACAAAGATAAGATCAATAAACGAGGAAACAACAAGCTACGAAAAATCTTGTTTTATATGGTTCAGACCATGATTACATTACGTCGATTCGGTGGAAATCATTTGGTGGATTACTATGACAAATTAAAAACGCAACCTCAAGGAAAGCCCCATAAAGTTGCGTCGATTGCCTGTGTGAACAAGTTTTTGAAAGTGGCATTTCACCTGATCACACACCATATCACTTATGACTACGAAACAGCCTCAACCTGTTCGTAATTGGTTAGTCCTACTATAACATATTTGACCTTTCGAAAAAAACGAAATTTCGTTAGGTCTTTTTGGTATGCGCAAATTTGTTTCTGTAGGAAGGGGTACCCCTTCCTACAGAAACAAATTCATCTAACTAAATAAAATTCATCTAAAACTACTTGACTAGAGGTAAGAAAGGAGCCGTCTCATAAGTAGTTGAGACGGCTCCTTTTCTGCACCGAAAGCGAAGCGACAGGTGCAAAAAAACTAATTGAATGACATTTTCAAATAAGAAGTATCGTCCCAAAAGTTTGCGACGCAGACTTTTGGGATATCCCCTTTTGTCATTTCGTTTTTTCTTGTAGCTGGGCGAATAGTTTTTTTGATATCCCTCCCGGTTGCCCGTTGCCAATCAGACAGTTATTGGCAACGGTAACCGCTAATACTTCACAGTTCGTGCTTGTTAAAAAGGCCTCATCTGCCGCAAATAATTCTTCCGGCGAAAAAGATTTCTCAATAAATGGAATCGATAGTTGTTCAGCAATCGCTTTGACCGCGATACGAGTAATTCCAGGTAAAATATAGTTCGTTAGTGGCGCTGTTTGGATGCTTCCATCTTTGACGATAAAAAAGTTAGAACTAGACCCTTCTGTGATGAATCCGTCACGAACAAGAACCGCTTCAAAGCAATTTTGCTCATACGCTTCTTGTTTCGCCAAAACATTCGGCAATAAATTCAACGATTTAATATAGCAGTTTTTCCAACGTTCATCTTCTAACAGCAGAACTTTGACTCCTTGTTGACGCACTGCCTCCGAGATTGGTCGAGAAGGCTTCACCGTCATGGAAATCGAAGCTGGACACTGCGGAAATAGATGATTTCTTGGCGCCACGCCTCTTGTCACCTGTATATACAAACTCGCATCCTCTAGCCCGCTTTTCTCGACCAATTCGAGCATCGCCTTCTCCAACTCTGCTAATTCGCTACCAATCGCAAGCTTAATCACTTTCGCACTGGCATATAACCTCTCCAAATGCTCCTTCATCATAAAAGGCTTCTTGTTGTAGAAACGAATCACTTCATATACCCCATCACCAAATTGATGACCGCGTTCATCAATCGGGATCACCGGCTCTTTCACTTCCACGATCTTTCCATTAAAGTAAGCTAACGTCACCCTCATCCCCTTTCCAAACCTACTGCCTATTGTATGATCAAATGTAGTGCGTCATCACCATTACAGTTTTTTGTAAAAAAAGAACCCTGGATTCATCTCCAGAGCTCTCCAATCCATCTATCCAAGTGCCACATCTAAAATCATCATCACAGTGAAGCCACACATAACGCCCATTGTGGCAAAGTCAGTGCTTCCAGAAGATTGAGACTGCGGAATGAGCTGTTCAACAACGACAAAGATCATCGCTCCAGCGGCAAAGGCGAGCGCATAAGGTAAAATCGGTTGAACAGCAAGCACAGCTACTGCTCCTATCACAGCCGCAACCGGTTCTACAATGGCTGATAATTGCCCATAGTTAAAAGCTTTTATACGAGACATTCCTTCTCCACGCAATGGCACTGAAAGAGCGGCTCCTTCTGGCATATTTTGAATGCCAATCCCGATCGCAAGTCCAATCGCACCAATCACTGAAGCATCAGAAAGACCTAAAGAGGCCGCGCCGAAAGCGACACCGATCGCTAAACCTTCAGGAATATTATGAAGCGTAATTGCTAAAAACAATAACGTCGACTTGTTTAACTTTGTTTTAGGACCTTCCGCTTCATGTTCAGCTAAACCAATATCAAGGTGAGGCACAACCACATCTAGCAGACGAATGAATAAGCCTCCTGCTAAAAACCCAATTGCTGGCGGAAGCCATGGGATTTGCCCATTTTGCTCACTGAAATCAATAGCCGGAGCCAAAAGCGACCAGAAAGACGCAGCAATCATCACTCCCGCCGCAAAGCCAAACATCGTATTCATCGCATTTTGATTCATTTGACGAAAGAAAAAAACAAGCGATGCCCCAAGCGCCGTCAAGCCCCACGTCATTAACCCACCAAACAGCGCCTGAATGGCTGGGCTTAACTGAGAAAACCATTCCATAAACATATGTGTACCGATCCCTTCTGGCAAGCTATTTTTCTTTTATTTTGCATCAAGGAAACTTTTATTGTCAATGTGAAGCTTGCCTATTGATCTTCATTTCATACATTTTATGATGATTTGAAACAATGTAGTCCATATGTCCAAGATCAGCCAGTGCTTTTGCAATATGACTATTTAATATTCCATATTTTTTCACTATAACGCTTCCTCTACTTCCTGTCTCGATGGCATCCCGCCTTGAGCACCAAATTTCGTCACAGATAAAGAAGCCGCTCGGTTCGCAAAACGAATGCTTTCTTCAAAGCTTTTCCCTTCCGCAAGAGCCACAGCAAACGCCGCATTAAAGGTATCGCCTGCCCCTGTTGTATCGACGACATCTACTGTATAAGAAGGAATAAGCACTTCTTGTTCACCGTTAAAATAACGCACCCCATGCTTTCCTTCTGTAATAAACACTTTATTTGGATATTTACTTAAAGCCTCACTGGCACTCAGATCCGAGAACAAAATCGTGGCCTCATGCTCATTCGGTGTTAAATAGGACGCTTTCTCAATCACTTCTGCACTCAATGGACGCGCCGGAGCAGGGTTTAATAGAAGCGGTACATTTACCTCTTGGCAAAGAGACGCGGCATACTCCACTGTCTCCACAGGAATCTCCTGCTGAATCATCACCATATCTGCTGAAGCCGTTAAGTCGCGTGCTTTTTCAACATAGTCTGGTGTCACATAATTATTGGCACCTTTTACCACGACAATACTGTTGTCACCTTCTGCCAAAATAATATGCGCCGTGCCACTTTCCATATGTGTAATCGGTTCCACACAGTCGATAAGAACGCCGTTTTCTTTAAAGTTTTTCAAAATCACAGAGCCATAATGATCGTCTCCCACACAACCAATCATATAAACTTCTGCCCCAAGTCTAGCAGCGGCAACTGCCTGATTCGCTCCTTTACCGCCGGGTACTGTTTTAAAGGAATCCCCAAGCACCGTTTCTCCCGCTACCGGTCGCTTGGCAGATGTCACGACTAAATCCATAGAAGAACTGCCAATCACCACTATTTTAACCATCGTCCTCAACCTTTCTTGTCGTTTGTCTTTCGATAAACTGAACAGGCAATTGAATATGCTGCTCACTAATTGTTTCTTTTTTAATTAGTTTCAATAATAGCTGGGCTGCTTGCTTTCCCATCTCGTAAACTGGCTGTTTAATCGTCGATAGTGAAGGAAACAGTAAGCTACTTAGAGGAATATCGTCAAAACCAATCAACTGTATATCATCGGGAATCGATTTACCAAGACGCAAAGCTTCATGAAGGATCGCTGCCGCTACTAAATCATTGCTGGCAATGATTCCATCCGTATCTGGGTAAAGATCAAACATCCCCTTTGCTCGCTTTTGAGCTTCTTGATAGGAGAAGGCATCCGTTTTCACAACAGAAAACTCCACGTCCGCCTGAGCTAATACGTCAAGTGCTCCTTGGAAACGATCTTGAGCGGGGCGAATATAAGTCGGGCCTTTTAAAATGGTAATTTTTTTGCTCCCTCTTCTAATCATTTCGTGCGCGGCGATTCGACCACCTTCTCTCCCGTCTGCATACACGGCATATTCCTCATCAGATGCACGATCTAAAAACACAGTAGGAATGGCTATATTCTCATAATTAATCTTACCTGCTGGGTTAGTGGCTGACACAATGCCCACTACTTGATTTTGTATAAACGTATGGATATAGGCTTGTTCTTTTTCTGGGTCCTCATCACTGTTTCCAAACAATAGCCGAAACCCCTGCTTTTGCAACACATCTTCCACCCCACGTGCCAATTCTGAAAAAAAAGGATTCGTAATATCAGGAAGCAATAGACCAATGAGCCGTGATTCCCTTTTATATAATGACCTTGCCACTTCATTCGGGCTGTAATTTAATTTTTGAATAGCCGCCTCGACCATCTTTTTCGTGTCTTCATGCACATAACCTGTCTCATTCAGCACACGAGAAACGGTGGCGACTGATACGCCCGCTTCTTTGGCGACATCTTTAATCGTTGCCACTTCTTGACCTCCTCTGATATGTAATCGTTTACATAAAATTTATCATACTTTTCTCCTGAGGACAATGTGCATTCTTTTTCCACCGACGAAAAAAATAGAATTGAAGAGCTCGACATTTTTCTGCTTTTTTTGTCCTTTTGACTACCGCAACTGACTTTCATAGGGCTACAAAGTTTCCCTACTGCCAATCTTGTTGCTCTAGACCCACATGATTTTCACCTGTTATCCTAATAATAAACAGTGGACTTCAAAGCTGGAGGAATGAAAAAATGGAAACATATGAAGATATAAAGAGAGGAGAAAAAGGGGCATGGATTAGCATTATCGCTTATATTTTTCTCTCGTTATTAAAGCTAACAGTCGGCTACATAGGAAGTTCTCAAGCGCTACAAGCGGATGGATTAAACAACTCAACGGACGTTGTTGCTTCCATTGCGATTTTGATCGGGCTGAAAATTGCCCGCAAGCCGCCGGATGAAGATCATCGTTATGGGCATTTCCGCGCTGAAACGATCGCCTCATTAATTGCTGCCTTTATTATGATCGCCGTTGGATTTCAAGTCCTTATTGAAGCTGGCCGCTCCTTTTTTGATGACAACCAGCCTACTCCAGACATGCTAACAGCTTGGGTAGCGCTTTTTAGTGCTGTTTTCATGTTTATCATCTATTTCTATAATGCCAAACTAGCCAAAAGTATTAACAGTAAATCGCTAATGGCCGCGGCACAAGATAACCGTTCAGATGCACTCGTCAGTATTGGAGCCTTCATCGGTATTATGGGTGCACAGCTAGGTATCGACTGGCTCGATGTGTTAGCTGCCTTCATCGTTGGACTCATCATCATTAAAACTGCCTGGGACATTTTCACGGAAGCTTCTCATGCTCTGACCGATGGCTATGACCAAGAAGAGCTTGAAAATATTCGCCAAACGATCCAACAAGTTGTTGGCGTTCAAAATGTCCGCAGCGTAAAAGCCCGTCTGCATGGGAATTTAACACTTGTCGATGTAGTTGTCTGTGTCAACCCTGCACTCAACGTTACCGAAAGCCACAAAATAACAGAAAACATTGAAGCCATTCTCTTAAAAAAATATAAGATCCGCGATGCTATCATTCACATCGAACCAGCAGACGACCACTTCCATCCGATTTAATAGAAAAGCGGAGACGACTGTTTAGACACGACAAGCAAATGTTCTGTCGCTAGAAAGACGACAGTCTTGCAAGCGACAGATTATTTGACTCGAGTGTCTAGGAGGCGTCGCTAGACAACGAAAAGCGAAAGGCGCTGTTTAGCGACGTATGAGCTGGAGCATTCCGCACATAGCAAAAAGAACAGACGCAATCGCTCTGTTCTTTTTGCTATTTATTACTATCGATTTTTCGACAAAAATCGGGGAGTGACAGGCACCTAAATCTTTCTTCCGTATTTGCGCAAATATTGTTCAATATCGTTGTAGAGGCCGCTTTGGTTGGCATATTTGACGTAGTTTTTGGCTGTACGAAGCCATTCCAGTGTGGAAGGTTGCTGCGTTTTGAGGACGTTTAGTAAGTCCTCTGTACGAATTGGTCGTTCATTTCCTGTTGTCAAAATTTCCTCTAGTACACTTTCAGCAGCCAATTCGCAAACATTTTCAATATCTGCGCCCGAGAAGAATTCCGTTTGAGCGGCTAGCTTAGCGACATCAATATTCTCCATATATCTTCCTTCAAGCTTTAATTGGAAGATTTGCTCTCTTGCTTCTGTATCTGGAGGGGCAACAAAGATTAAACGGTCGAATCGTCCTGGTCGTTTCAAGGCGTTATCTACATCCCAAGGCATATTCGTCGCGCCAATCACTAGCATTTGATCCGTACTCGTATCAATCCCTTCCATTTCTGCGAGAAATGTATCAATCACACCTCTCGTATTAGCTGAGGATTTCGCACGACTGAACCCAATCGTATCGACCTCATCAAAAAACATAATACTTGGTTTTTGAAAGCGGGCTTTATCAAATATCGCTTTTAAATTTTGTTCGCTTACCCCGATATATGGATCGAGAATATCTGTGATATGTACCGGATAAAAATGAGCTTGGCATTCACCAGCAGTGGCGCGTGCAATAAAGGTTTTTCCGCAACCTGGAGGTCCATAAAGCAGTACACCTCCACCTGCTTTTTTGCGAAATTTAGCAAATAACCCTTTATTAAAAAACGGGCTGATAATTCGCAAATGGATCGTCTTTTTTAATTCATCCAACCCTGCTACATCGGCAAATGTTACCTGACTGATTGGGGGCTTCTCTGACTTCTGTTCCCCACCACCATCAATGACTTTAAATTTAGCTGAACGATCGATCCACTTTACTTTTTGTTCCGCTTCTTCAGAAGTAGAATGTTCCTCCTCATTCGGTAAAACCTCTATGATCGGAGGTGAAGCCGAATGACTTAGCTTTTCTTGCTGAAGCTGTGCGGTAGCGTTAGTTAACTCATGAATGATTTCTGCTCGCAAGGTTTCATCGGAACAATGAGCAACCCCTGCTGAAAAAGACTGGACCGCTTCAAGCCAACGGCCTGTTTCTGCTAACTCTTTTCCCAGCCAATAATGAGTTTGCGCATCTTGTGGATTTTGTTGCACTAATTGCTGCAGCCACTTCACTTTATCCATATAATCTATCCCCTTACTTTTTTAATCATTTTTATCAGCGGTTCTGACAACCATGAATAGATGGCAATCGTTATATAAGTGAATAAACAAATAACACTAGCCGTTGTAAACTCCAACACCCCTAAAAGAAGGGTAAGCCCGATCCCCAGCAACCAAAACACACCTGGTCCGCCTACTCGCTCGATCCAACGATTAGGTGCATACAACGGATGACTAGCCAACTCTAACTCTTCTAACAGTTCCAATAACTCTTGGTCATGAGGATTCATTAAATAAGCTTGTCGAAAATAATCTCTCGCTTCTTTCACTCGATTCTGAAAAATCGCGTCGAGCCCAAGATGAATCACTTTTGCTAGATCACTATCCGCTGACTGCATATATTTCTCCAACAGCAAAATTTGCTGTTCTCGATTGCTATTTCTTCCTTCTAGCAAATAGTAACTACGAAGCGCTTGTGGATTTTCCGGATCAAGTTCTAATGCTTTTTTTATTAAAGCATCCGCTTTTTTGCGATGACCTGTTTTTTTCATTAAAGTAGCATAGCCAGTATGAGTAGCTGCACTATTGGGGTGAAGGCGCAATGATTCGAGAAATGCTTGCTCCGACTCGACCCAGCGCTCTGTTTCCATGTATACATGGGCCAAAACATACAATGCCGCTTCTGGCTCATATCCTAATCTAATAACCTCTATTAAATGCTCTTCCGCTTCTTTAAAGTGATTTAAGGCATAATAGCTGTACCCTAACATATACCAAAGACGCCCATTTTCTAAATTCTGAGCCATTTCCTCTGTTGCTAAAGAGATGACTTGCTGGTAACGTCCTATATCAAAATAATGCTCAATGACCTCTAAGCTAACCGCTGCATTCTCACTCATGTTCTATCCCCTTTCTATCAAACACCTAAATTAGCAGCAGCAAAAGTCCACCTTCTACAAACATCGAAATCACTACCCATATGATTCCATCTCTTAATAATGGCTGTACTTCTCCCCCAAGTGCCAAATGATCATGAAACGCTCTTTTCAGTACAAAATAATAAATAAAATATAAAAGGAGCCCAATGCCTTTTCCTAAAACCCTTATAAAAGCATCACTACCCTCCATCATTCCGTCAGAAACAGCATATACGATGGATAACTTAAAAAGTAGAGCGATCACACTGGCGGCCACTAGCCATTGAAGGTATTTCTTTTCTATTAAAAGCCATTTAGCATTCCTCAATCCAAGCACTGTTATAGCAAACACGCCGCCAAAAAAAGCAACAATAAATAAACTGCCAACGTTATAGCTTTCCGTTTGTCGGGCTGTCCCTTCCGACAAACTTGGCGTATATAAGCTTTCTTCTTGCATCTCTCCCCATCCCCCTAAGCTACCACTCTTTCATTTGTCTCTATATTATATTAAGAGGGTTAATCTTTACAACCAACAGGAAACTATGGTTAAATAGGTAAAAATATTTATATTATTTCCACCAGGAAAAAATTTTGCTCCTTAATTTTACATAAATTAAGAGGCTGCGCATTTTAGCACAGCCTCTTAAGATAATTACATTCACTATACTTTCCGATACTTTCGCAAAGCTAAAATATTTAAGAGCATAAACAAGATCGAGAAACCTGCTAGCGCCAGAAGATCTAAGTTAATTTCCTCCCAGCCATAGCCCCTAACCATCACATCTCTCAAAGCATCCGCTGCATAATATAACGGTGTCAATGGACCAATCCAGCTCAGCCATTCAGAGATCGTTTCTAAATTAAACAATCCCGAAAAAAAGAATTGCGGCACGACAACGATCGGAATAAACTGAATCATTTGCAGCTCATTATTAGCAAAAGCAGATAATAAAATACCGAGAGTAAGAGCAGTTAAAGATAAAAGCAAGGCAATGAGCAATACATACCCAAATGCACCTTCCATCAACATCCCGAGCACATAAATGGCATAGGAGGCGATGATCGTCGCCTGAATCATTGTAAAAATGCCGAACCCAAGCACATAGCCAAGCACGATTTCCCATTTTCGCAACGGACTAGCAAGCAGCCGCTCCAATGTACCTGTTGTACGCTCTCTTAAAAACGAGACGCCAGCAATCAAAAACACAAAGAAAAAAACAAAAAAGCCGAGAAGCACGGGTCCGAAATAATCGAACTGCCCCATCTCACTAGAACCATGTAAATATTCCATCGTCAGTTCGGGTGATTTTTCATTTTTTTGCAACGGTTGAAGAACTGTTTGTAGCCATTTAACAGTCGCTCCTGTGACTGTTGGATCGCTTCCTTCAAGATAAACAGAAGGCTTCGACTGATCAAATACGACATAGCCATCAATGGTTTGCTTCTTTAAGTCTTTGAGTGCTTCACTTTCATTCGCATATTCATGAATGTCTGCACCCTCTAAGTTCAATTGCTTCATCATCGGTTCAGAAATATTAACAAGACCAACTTTAGGCGTATAATCTTCCCCATTAAATACGAAGTGAAGCATCGTTAAAACGAGAATCGGCGCAAAAATTAACAGCCCCATCGTCCTTTTATCACGTACAATTTGACGTAAAATTCTAATCACGAGCGCTTTTACTCTCACCTTAAGCACCTCCATAAACAAGAAAGGCTTCTTCAATCGTTGCCGAATTGGTTTCTTTCTTTAATTCATTCGGCGTACCAATTGCGATAAGAGAGCCATCCCTCATTAATCCTAAACGATCACATTTTTCAGCTTCATCCATAACGTGGGTCGTCACAATCAACGTCGTTCCTTTATCCTTTAATTCGTAAAAAGCACCCCAAATACTTTTACGTAAAACAGGATCAATACCAACAGTGGGTTCATCAAGAATTAGAAGTTCCGGCTCATGAAGAAGGGCAATCGCCAATGAAAGCCTTCTTTTCATGCCGCCAGAATAAGTAGAGACGAGCTTATTGACATGGTCGGTCAACTGCACAATCTCCATCACCTCTTCTATCCTTTGCTGTTGTCTTTTCCCTTGTAATCCATATAACGAAGCAAAAAACTGCAGATTTTCCTTAGCAGACAACTCTCCATATAACGCATCAGACTGCGCCATATAGCCAATCCGCTCCATCAACGCTAATGAAGGCATTTTCTGTTGAAAAAGAAAATTCTCACCCGATGTCGGCAAATCTAACCCGACAAGCTGCTTCACTAGGGTCGTTTTCCCTGCACCAGAAGGTCCTAAAAGACCAAAGATTTCACCACTGTTAATTTGTAGCGTAATATCTTTCAACACTTGGTGCTTTCCAAACGCTTTCGAAACATGTTGAACAGAGACAATATCATTCGACAAATTCATTTCTCTCCCTCCTCATAAATAACAGCGGATAATCACTCATTTTTATTAAAAAAATAGCGGCACGAAAAATTCTATGCCACCCTCTCTTCATTTATTTCTCTGTTGCCTTACATTTGGAATTGTCCGCAGCACTTCTGAAACAATCAGCCCCATCGCAATCGCTCCTGAGATCATGAAGGCTTTAGCAGCCAACGCCAAAGCTGTGTTGTAATCATTTTGGACAAAGCTGCGCATCGCATTGTAGGAAATTCCTCCGGGGACAAGCGGAATAATTCCTGCCACAATAAAAATGATAATCGGCATTTTATATCGTTTAGCATAAATATGACTAATAATAGCAATCATAAAAGCCGATATGCCGGTTGAGAGCACCGCATTGACTCCTTGTTCCCAAAACAGATAATAGATAATCCAGCCAATCATCCCAACAAATCCGCTTATAAGGATTGATTCTTTCGGTGCATTAAAAATAATGCCAAAAGCGGCGGCTGCAATAAAGCTTGTCACTAGCTGTATCACAATATCCATTTAAAATCCTCCATTCTGAAAAAAAGTGATAACTACAGCAATCCCTGTTCCAATCGCAAAAGCAGTCAGAAATGCTTCTGCCCCTCTCGCTAAGCCAGAAATTAAGTGACCTGCCATTAAATCACGCACCGCATTTGTAATCAACAAACCAGGTACAAGCGGCATCACCGAACCGATAATAATTTTATCCAACTCCTTGCCAATCCCCGTCCAGATGAAAAAGTACGAAAGCAACCCAATAATCACGGCCGCTGTAAATTCAGAAAAAAACTTGATCGGCACAAGTCGGTGTAAGTAAATGGCTGCGGCAAACCCTGCTCCCCCCGCAATCATTGCTGGTACAAAGTCATACCACGTACCTTGGAACATCATTACGAAACAACCACTCGAAATAAAAGCAGCTAGGATTCGCACGGGAAGCGAAAAAGCCATTTCAACTTTTTGTAAACTCTTTAATTCCTGATACGCTTGTTCCACTGTTAGCTCACCAGCACTAATCCTTCTCGAAATGCTGTTCACCATACAAACCTTTTGCAAATCGATTGTTCTCTCGGAAATTCGAATGAGCTTTGTCTTCGTCGGCTCTCGTGTCTCAATTGAAAACATGATGCCCGTTGGTGTCACGTAACAATGGGATTCTCTAATACCAAAAGACGTCGCAATTCTCATCATCGTATCCTCTACTCGATACGTCTCAGCACCGCTCTCTAACATCATCTTGCCCGCCAGCAAACTCACATCCATAATGTCGTATTTTTCTTCTAATTGACGTTCCATCGTATCTCTCCATGAGTTTTTTTATCATTATACCCTCCAAAGTGGTTGGACGAAAACAAGCTGCGAATTAATTTTTTTCACTATTATGAATGGGTTTATCGGGAGACGACCGAAATCTGGCCATCGGCGACTGTATTTGTTGTTAAACCGACTGAAACATACTGCTAGGCGACTGATTTTTCGATATGCCCGACCGATTAATAGCCGTTCGCGACTAATCAGTGATTTTCCCATATAAAAAAGGCACCAATGTACGGTGCCTTCCCCTTGATTAGTTCTCTAACATCATTTGTTCTAATTTCAACGGCTCAATATACTCACCTTGTTTATAAGCACGCATATTGCCACCAGAAATTTCGTCAATTAATACGATTTGTCCGTCAGCCAAGCGGCCAAATTCAAATTTAATATCGTATAATTCGATTTCTTTCTTCGCTAACTCTTCTTTCACTGTGTTTGCGATTTTCTGCGTTAACTCTTTCAATACCGCATACTCTTCTTTTGTCAAAATCCCTAACATATCAAGAGCATCTTCTGTAATCGGCGGATCTTGGCGATCATCATCCTTTAATGTCACTTCAACAAAGGCATCTAATGGTTGGCCTTCTTCTGCATACATGCCGTAGCGACGAAGAAAACTTCCAACTGCCCGGAAACGGCAAATAACTTCTAGCCCTTTGCCAAATACAGTAGCCGGCTTCACTGTCATAGTTGCTTCTTCAATATTGGCATCTACATAATGAGTAGGAATCTCTTTTTCTTGTAGAATTTCAAAAAAATGTTTCGTTAAACGAAGCCCTGCACGGCCTACTCCTTCGATCGTTAAGCCAACTGTGTTAGCTCCCGGATCGAACACACCATTTTCCCCAGTGACATCATCTTTAAATTTCAGAAGGTAGTTCCCATCCTCCAATGCATAGACGTCTTTTGTTTTCCCTTTGTAAGTCAGTTTCATCAATAAATTCCCCTTTTACAAATTTTTCGAATCCTTTCTTATTATGCAACAATTTCCTCGAGAAAAAAATGTCTAAATTTCACGTTCCTTGTACTCCTATTGTAGAAATTTGGTATGCTTAAGGAAAAGAGTTGGGAAAGGAGTGGAACAAGCCGTGGATCTGTTAGAAAAAGCTCGAGCCACGAAAGATAGTCAAACAGCCTTAAAATATTACGAACAGCTAGAACATGAGTGCTTTGAAGCGAAAGACTTTGCGGTGTATGCAGAAGGTCTTCACTATACAGGACGAACGAAGGAAGGAATCGCTGTTCTTGAAGAAGGTCTCAAACGTTTTCCAGATGATGCTTACTTAAACGGAGTAACCGGTCATATTTTAAGAGAAGATGATCGCGAAGAGGAAGCCCTTACCTTTTTAAATAAAGCGATCAGTATAGAAGATTATTATTGGTACTATTACACAAGAGCACTCGTCCACCAATATTTAGGCCACATGGATGAAGCATTTGCTGACTATGAAGAAGCCATTAAACGTGAACAGGAGCTCGGTCATCCGCAAGTGAATTCTTCTTGGTATGAATATGGCTGCGTTTTATTTGATAATGGATTTGTCGACAAAGCATTAGACGCTTTTCAACAAGCCGTTCAATCAGAGGAGCATGCCGTCCCTATGTTTTACTACCGTTTAGCGAAAGCCTACGAGGAAAAAGGCGAGCTAGATGCTGCGGTAGAAAGTATGGAGAAAGCTCATCAACTAATTGCTTCTTTCCGGTCAATGGATGATAAAGGCTTGCGACTACATTGGGATCGAGCCCGCTATTCCGCTGATGCCGTACGTACCTTTCAATCGATTATTGAAGCAGGCTTTGACTTTTTGCCAGATTATGCGCAGTTGTTGTTGGAAACTGGTAAAACACAAGAAGCCGAAGAAGCACTGAATGAGGCTATCACTCGCTACCCTGATGCCTTTAGCTTATATATGGAGCGTGGGATTTTTCTATTTGAGCTAGAAAAATATGAAGAAAGTCTTGCGGATTTTCATCGAGCACAAGAGCTGGACTCAGAAGATCCTGATCCCCAGTATTGGCTGAGCCGCGTTCATTATTTCTCCGGAAATTTACGACAAGCACTCGTTCATTGCCATGAATTAGTTAAGCTAGACAGCGAGGATGCAAGCGTCTATAAAGTAAGAGCTCACCTTTACGAAAAACTAGACCGTTGGGAAAAAGCCGAAAACGACTACACCATCTCTCTCGAAAAAGAAGCGGACAACAGGGATCAAACTTTTCGTGAACGAAGCTTTGCTCGCTATCAACAAGGAAAATTTGAACAAGCGTATGATGATTTAAAGCTTGCTTTAGAGGAAAATCCATCCCTTCTTGAATCAAGTGAATTTGCGCTTGATGAAGGAATGGCCTTACTAGCTATGGGATACTTGGATCAAGCAGAAGAAGCTTTTACAAAAGGCATCGAGATTGAGCCTCCTTCTCCCGTCATTTTAGAAAAGCGAGCGCGCTGTCGACTATCTCAAGAGAAATTTCAAGAAGCGCTGGAAGATTGCAATGAAGCGATTGATCTTGCTCCAGAATATGCTATTCTTTATCATTTGAGAGGACTTATCCACCTGCGCATGCAAAATTCGGAAAGTGCCCTCGCTGATATCGAGCATTTTATCGAACTTGTTCCTGGCAACCCTCAAGGCTTTATTACACTTGGGCTCATTTATGAATCTCTTGGGCAAGATGAAGCTGCGGAAGAACTATATAGTATGGCGATCACCATCAATGCTTTTATACCCGAGCCATACTATCGAAGAGCCTTTCTCCGCGCAGAGCAAGGGCTGCTCGATGAAGCCGCCTCCGACTATGTGCAGTGGGTATCTTTATACGGGAAAGAGCTTTCTACGGATATATGGCCTGCCTTGCTTGAACAAATCGAAGACATCGATGAAACCGTCCTCGAACTGGCTTTACAGAAAATCAAACAAACTTACGGAAAAACCCCGCATCTTCTATCATGAAGAGCGGGATTTTTTATCAATAAACTATATCCAATGAAACGGTAACTTTGAACAGGTCGCCGTCTACTTCAATATCTAGCTGCCCTTCATGTAAATCAATGATTGATTTGGCAATAGCAAGCCCTAGACCAGAGCCTTCTGTATGACGAGAACGATCGCCACGCTTGAAGCGCTCAAATAATTCATCAAGATTGTCACCAAGTTCGTATTTAGTCACATTTTTGAACGTGATGACCGCTTGGTTCCCCTCTGTTTTCAGCGAAATATAGACTCTCGTATTCTCCAATGAATATTTCAAAATGTTGCCGATTAAATTATCAAACACACGCCAAATTTTCTGACCATCCACATAAGCGTAGACAGACTCATCTGGATTCGTCACCCGAAAGTGCAAGTCCGATCCATTAATGGACTCACTATATTCTGCTAACGCTTGCTGAAGAAGTTGAACGAGGTCGGCTTTCTCCCTGACCAACTCGGCATTCCCGCTAGCCATTTTTGAAGCTTCAAATAAGTCATCAATCAACACTTTCAACCGCTTCGACTTACGATCAATAATCTCGGTATACGCCGCTCGCTCCTCTTCTGCGAGATTCGGTGCTTTTAACAGCTCTGTATAGGAAATAATCGAAGTAAGAGGTGTGCGCAAATCATGACTGACATTCGTGATCAGCTCTGTTTTCAACCTTTCACTTTTTGCCTGTTCCCTTTGTGAAACCTTTACCCCTTGTTTCAATTTATTCATATCTTCTGCCATTTTCGCGAACACCGATTTCCCTTTGACCGGAAGATCTTGTTCTGGATATCCAGCCGCCACCCTCGCTGTATGTTGAGCAATTTGATTGAAATAAGCCGTACGTTTAAATAGTAGAAAAAGGGTAGGAATGGTAATGCTAAAAAATAATAATAGATACAACATTAATACAGATGGGTAACCATCCCACCATTCGATCACTACGATCGGCACCCCAAGACCAGTAAAAAAGAAAACGGATAGCAAGATAAACAATTGTATGCCCACCGAGCGAACTTCGAATACATTCTTCACTAATTCAATGCTTTTCATAAATAAACTATTCTTCCACTCTGCTTCTAGTCCTGGTCCTTCTTTGATGCGCAGCCATAATAATTTTGCCTGAAAAAGCACAATCAAGGTAGCGTTAGTCGATAAAATGAAGACAAATAACAGATTGGTTACCACATATAAGGGATTGCTATAATTATAAAAGTTCTGATAGCTAGTCAATAATATGAACGCAATAAAAGTCGTGCTCATCAAAGCAAAAATGCTCATATCAGCCGGAACTTTATTATAGTAAGGACTAAATTTCTCAATGATAGCAGCTGGAATCACTGTCATTTTACAGCCAATTAGTATGCTAACAACAAATGCAAGCAGTCCACCAATCACAAATATGACAAAATTCCTTTGTGACCTCTTGAAATAAGAATAATCAGTGATAACCGGAGCAGAATCTCGCACATGCTTGGTGACCCCAATTCTTCCTTCATACGTACCTCCTGTGGTTGTCTGAATTTCTATATTATACCCAGATTCCGCAGTAGCCTCATCCATTACAAAGTAGGTTAGATTTTTATCTGTATACATGGACAAATCATCAATTTCTAAATAATTCGGTGAATTGTACTTACGAACATGCAACATATCCTTATCATTAAACACTTCACTCAGTGAACTTCCAGACAAATTAACATTTGTGTATATTTCACCTGTGGAAGTATTTTTTAAATAATATTTAAAGACTTCCTCATAGTCATCAAACTGACGACGCTCATTTTCGTGCGTCACATAAAATTCATCAGTTGCTTTTTCTTTTTCTGCTTGAATCTTCTTGCGTACGTAGTCATCGCTTTTAAAGTTGTTCGTAATATCTTTAATTTTCTTATCTCTTTCCTCTTCATACACTTTGGCGACTTCTTGATTTTCTGCTAACAGAGCTTCTTGAATCTTCCCAGCATATTGCTCTTTAATCGATGTTACCTGCTCCGATAAGCTACCGTAGCTATTGCGGTATTCTTCAATTTCCTCTTTAGTGACGGTAATTCTTTTCTTCGCTTCTTCTGCAGTTACACTATTAAGCTCATACATATTTAAATCATTAATAAATTCATCAAGTTGACCTTCAAACTGAGGCGTGTCAAAGTAATCTTTTCTCAAATATGTATTCCCATGATGAAGGACAGCAATTACAGCACTTAAACCATACACAAATAATAATAACCAACTAATAAATTTTAGACTATTTTTCCATTTTGTACCCAATCCCCCACACCACCTTTAAATATCTTGGATTCTTCGGATCTATTTCTATTTTTTCTCTTATTTTACGAATATGAACGGCCACTGTATTTTCGGCATTATATCCTGGTTCTTGCCATACTCGTTCATAAATTTCATTAATTGAAAACACACGACCGGCATTCACCATAAGTAGCTCCACAATTTTATACTCGGTCGGCGTCAATTTAACTGCTTCCCCATTGACCGCCACTTCTTTTGCCGATTGATCAAGTGTCAATCCGTTTAAATCAATGACTTGCGTAACTCCTTCATATGTACCCAACCGAACATATCTGCGCAGCTGCGATTTCACTCGCGCCACTAGCTCCATCGGGTTGAATGGCTTGGTGACATAATCATCGGCCCCTACTTGCAAGCCCAAAATTTTATCCGTATCTTCACTTTTTGCACTAAGAATAATGATCGGGATATTTTTTTGTTCGCGAATTTTAAATGTGGTCGCAATCCCATCGAGGCGCGGCATCATCACATCTAGAAGAATGAGGTGGATCGGCTGCTCATTCAATTTTTCAATCGCATCAATGCCATCTTCCGCTTTGATGACGGTTATGCCTTCATTTTTTAAATATATTTCGATCGCATCACGAATTTCTCTTTCATCATCGACAACTAACACATTATATTGGCTCATTTTTCCCCACACTCCTTTCGAAAGTATATCATGTGTTCATTAAGGCCATTGTAACGGGCAGATCTTAATAAAAGGTGAGGATAATTCTTAAGAATTTCTTAAAAAAAAGAACCTGCTTCACAACAGGTTCTTTACGGATTTCCAATATACGCATGAATGAATCCATGACCATTAAATGACTCGTTTTCATCTAAATCTTGGACTAGTTTTTCAAGAGCCGCCATGAACGCTTCTCTGCTTCCATTACAAATGGCTAACACTGGCCAATTGTCATCTTCTCTTCCTTCTTTTAAAAAGCGAATGAGATGTTCGCGGTTGCTATTGAAGCCAAAACGCCCGCAAATATAGCCGCTCTCCTCGCTATGACGATGTTGAATCGCTCGAAGCAATTCAAAAATATCATAATACCGTTCAAACTCGGCTTCATCAAAGGCGAGCTGTGTATCAATGAATACCTGTTTCATATATGGATAAATAAAAACGGTCTCCATCGGCAAGTGATAGGCTTTGTCAGAAGAAACATAGTGAAATAAACGCTCAAGCCCTAATGAAGGAGAGGTATATTTCAAAAATGACAGGTTGTGACTGTAAGGGTCCTGCACTTTCGGACGGGTAAAAAGCAAGCTCAATAGTTGATAATTCTTCTTCATCACCGCAGCAATACCGATGCTATAAAGAGCAGCTTGAAGCGGCATTTGCTGTAAACTAAGGAGATGAGGTTGTCCACGATGTCGTCTTAATCCCGTCAGCCGCTCTAATGTTTGCATGATTAACGCTTCTTGCTCCTCCTTTTTCATATAGTAAGCTAACACGGCGAGCAGCATCGATAACGCTCGGCTTTGCTCTTTGACCATTTGTACTTTTTCCATAACGGATGGCGGAGTAATATGGCCATCGTAATTTTGCGTCACTAAAAACGCCACAAGCTCTTTCGTATGCTCCGTCACCATCTCGCGCAAATCAATTTCTTGATTATCCGTAATATAACGCTTCAGCCGCTTCATTTTAATTTGAATATGCTCTGGGCTTACCCTTTTCACTTTCGATATATTCGATACATTCTCATATAAGTCCGTAAAAAAAGAATCGGCTCCGCGCGTATCAACAATTTTACAAGCATCACGAAATTTAATTAAATCTTCGGCATGAGGAGTTAAGTTTTCAGTAAAGGCATGCCAGTACCACGAATAGCGCCGCCCTTTCACCGATTTAATAATATCCCGCAAAGCCGTATCCCATTCAGCAGACCATCCTGAAACAATCACCCCATATTCATCAAATACCCGATGGATCATCCGTTCCAATGATTCTGAATAGTGGTCCAGTTCATCCGTTACATTTTTAAAACGAGTATCGCGATAATCTCCGTTAATTTTCAAAATTGTACATTGGGCATGAGCTAATGGCTTCATTCCCTCGATATCCGTTTGATGATACACCGTTTGGTACTGAATACTTAGCTCATCAAGCGCATGTTCTAGCAGCCGGTCAAAATTAGTCGTAACAATCACTTTGACATAACCTTTTTGAACTAATTTGGCAATCGCATGATGTGCATCGGTCGGTATCTTTTGCCGCTCTTTGATCTCTTCAGGCGTTGGTTCGAAAAATTCCTTTAACAAGCCATTTCGCTCTGATGATGTTTTCGCCAATATTTCAATTACTTCATTATACAGAGGTGTTCTCCCATATTTTTTCTCATACCATTCCATTGGATCTTCTTCATTGTCACCGCTCACCTGCATCATCCGCCGGCAAAGCTCCCGCAACACCCCACGCCCTGTAGGAATCCCTGCTGCATAAGAAATGCCAGAGCCAAGCAATAATGCATACACGCCTTTATTTGCTTCTACTGAAAAAGCTAACGACAACAACTTCTCATCCACTTGGCGACAGCCTCCTTTCTGAATGAAGTCGTAAAACCTTCAATGTAACTATGTATATTAATCACTTCTCGGGAATATGCGTGAAACCCTCTAAATTTACTTTTATTTAATATGGGAAAATATAGGTTGTGGCGACTAATTGAAGAAAGTGCTGGAAAGTCGGAGAACGGCTTCGTAAGGTCAAAGAAAATGACACAAAGTCAAAGAAATCCATCACAAAGTCAAAGAAATGACCACAATGTCCGAGAAATTGCTCGTAAGGTCAAAGAAACTACTACAAAGTCAAAGAAATTGACGCAAAATCAAAAAAGCCATCCCACTCAATCACAATAGGATGCCTTCTCCACCATTCTTATTTTTCGTTGCTATCTTTACCGATGACCAATTGTCCTAGTGAATAAAGAGAGCTGCCTGCAATGACAAGATAAACAGACATTGCTAGTAAGGCTACATCTAGTTCATAACCCGCCATTTCGCCGTTCCCCATAAATCCAGCTTCTAATTTTACTTTTGAAATCGCTCCAATCATGACAATCACAAATAGAGCAGCAATAATGCGTGTACCTAATCCTAAAATCATTGCTGCACCGCCAACTAATTCAATAGCAGCCACGATGTACGCCATAAAGCTCGGAATGCCAATGCTGTCAAACCAGCCAGCAATATTCTCAATTCCTCCTTGGAACTTTGCCAACCCATGAATGAAAAATGTCAAACCTAAAATTACTCGTAAAATAAGGGCACCTAATTCATGCTTCTTTGTCATATGAAAACTCTCCTTTTTGAACATTAGAATATAATAATCATTTGATTACTTTTCGTAACTTAATTTATATTAAAAATATTATTTCGTCAAGTAACAAATTAAAAAAAGTTAATAATCACTATTCGGACGATTAATTTTTTTAATTTTAAATAAATGATTTTCCCACAAAAAATAACCCTTGAATTGAACCAATGTCGGTCGAATTCAAGGGTTATGCTTTCAAGGCTATTATCTATTTTAAAAAGGCTACTTTTCACTAAATCCAGCCTTTTTCCTCCGCGATTCGTACCGCCTGTTGCCTTGATTCCGTTTCTAGCTTTTGAATCGCAGACGATAAATAATTACGGACTGTCCCGTTTGTTAAAAATAAGGTCTTGGCGATTTGGCCAGTTGTCATTCCTGACTTTGTCAACCTTAACACTTCTTGTTCCCTATCAGTCAAGGGACTGGCTTCGTTTAAAAAAAGAGCAGCAGCGAGATCTGTACTGATCACTCGTTCGCCATTCACCACTTTTCGAATCGTCGCAATTAAAAAGTCGATCGGTTCATCCTTCAACAAATACCCTTCCACTTTCAGATTCATCGCTTTTTGCAAGTAGCCGGGACGAGTAAACGTTGTGACAATAATGATCTTACAAGAACTGCCTTGCTCCCGCAGTCTCTCTGCGATTTCTAGACCAGTAACATAAGGCATTTCAATATCAAGTAAGCACACGTCCGGCTGTTTCGCCTCAATCGCCGCTAATGCTTGTTTGCCGTCCGCTACCTCGGCAACGACTTCAATATCGTCCTCTAATTTTAGCAATGAGGCCATTGCACCGCTTAGCATTTTCTGATCTTCTGCCATGACTATGCGTATCATCTCTTCTCTTTCCTTTCTTCCTAAACTGGGACTTTCAATGTCACTACGACACCACCGTTTGATCCTTCTTCAATAACCGCCTGGCCGCTAATCAATTTCATTCGTTCCTTCATAGATGACAGGCCATTGCCACTCGATATTTGCTTTAGCCCCACGCCATTATCAATTAGCTGGAGAAATACGAAGCTACCTTCATTCGTAACCGTTAACTGACAACTGCTCGCCTGACTATGCTTCATAATATTCGTCACAGCTTCTCTAATGGACAACGCCGTCATCGTTTCATTTAGCTTTGACAATGATATATTGAGAACCTTGTTGTTGACTTCAAAGTTCACACCAGCAGCATCCAGTGCTTTTTCTGCATATTGCAACTCTTGTTCTAATGACACCCACCTCATCGTCTCCACCATTTCTCGCACTTGTTTCAGTGCCGTCCTTGACGTATCACGAATATCCGTCAGCTCCTGCTTAGCCTGATCGACATCTTTTTCCATGAGCCTCATCGTTAATTCACTTTTTAGTTTAATCATCGTTAACGTTTGGCCAAGGGTATCATGAAGATCCCTTGCAATTCGGTGGCGCTCCTCTTCTTGAATCAGACGTTCATTCGTATCGTTTAACTCTTGCTTCAAATGTTCGGCCTGCTCGTTTGCAAAGATCACGATCGGCAATGCTAGCAGAATCATCATGATAGGCAATTCAACTGTTTGCAAAAAAGCTGTCGGGTTGCCATCAACCACTCCATGTACGGTAAAAAACATCCCCACGATCGCGGCCATTCCAACAGCTATATGCCGCTTCGAACGAGAGCGTCCTAATAAATCAGCAAAAATACCACCATAAAGAAGCAGCCAACTGTCCATCAACACACCTAGTATAGTAAGCACAATGAACCCTAATAAACACGCAGCCAGGAGTCGCCCATCCCGATGCCATAGCGCGATATAAAAGGCAAACAAAAACACCACAAATAACAATAGATTGCCCGTTAAGCCGATGATGCTTTCCGTCGTCACCATATAATAAAACAAAAAAGCGATAGCGATGACGTCAATCAGTAAGTATTTCTCCATTTGATCAGACGGATATATTTTATTTCTCATAAAGTATTGCCCCCAACATTACATCTTGATTAGGCGAGTAACATATTTGCGCGCCGTCTCCATCGGGCCAAGTGAAAATTTTCTCAACCAAAGTGACGCAAAGGTAAGCTGAAACACAACGATCAAAAGCCAAATAATGATCACAGCAAGCCCCTCTACTTTTCCACCAAGCCCCAAGCCCCAGCCGTAAAAAAGCGTCGTTCCTAAAATATTTTGCAATACATAACAAGTTAGTGACATCTTGCCGGCTTGTTCGAGCCGCTGCCATAACCAATAACGTTGATTTTTTTCCACAAGCCAAGCAATCAGCCCGATATAGCCGAGCGATAACATCGGTGCAAATAAATAACGAACGGGAAAATCAAAGGCACCCCCTGGCACGAAAATAAGCAAATTTAGCGGCAAACCGACAGCAAGCCCCCATTTCAGCATGCGCGCTCGCCACATTTTCCCCGTTTGATCTGGAGCAAACGCACCTTTTCTCATCAGAGTGACACCGAGTAAAAACAAAAAGATATTCATCGGAATCGTAAAGATCGCTTCTCCTCTTAACCAAAGAAAATTGTTCGTTCGGTATTGAACCTGCTCGAGCCAACTGCCTTCTTTATAAAGTTGGACTATCTCCTCCATATTTCCAAGTGAAATATTGGCACCTTGTAAATTGGCAGATACTGTACTAACCAATATAAGCACAATCATTATTACATGAAAGCTTCCCGTCCCAATCATCGCTCTTTTTATCGCACGATCTCCCCGCTTCACAATGAAAGCAACAATCATGGCTGTGACACCATAGCTCATCAAAATATCATACTCCATCACAAGAACGAAATGGATCAAGCCTTCCATAAGCAAAATCAACGATGCCCATAAATATACACCTGGCCACGCCGCTTTCCTGCGCAAAGACTGTTGATATTTCATCTCTAAACCGACACCGAACATGATCGTTAATAAACCAAGCATCTTTCCATTCACTAAAAACAAAACAAACAGCCGGATGAAATCATCGAAAGAAGCCCACCACTCATTATGATCAATCGTTAAAAGATAGGATAAATCTCCAAGGTAAGCAAATATCCAAATATTCGTTCCTAATGTCCCCAACACCGCAAACCCTCTTAAAATATCAAGAAGCCGAATCCTTTTTGTTGTAACTTCCACTCTGATCTCCTCATCTCCTGCTTTTTTATATCCATTTTAGCTTCAAGTAAAAAGACGAGGTATTCACAGGAATAAGAATATTTTCATGACAGCTGTCATATGTTCGGTAAAGTTATATAAGTTTGCCGATTTCGTCTCAAGCCCCTTGAGCACCTGCTTGCTTCCATAAGATTTACTCACTTGATCAATTACCAACTCCATCATTCCTTCTCCCTTCGTTCTCGTTATGCCCCAGTGTAAAAGATGAAAGTAATATCCAAGTAAAAAACACACCAACAGAAGATAAAAAATGAGCGCCTGTTTTTACACGAACGCTTATTTTTTCATCACACATCGATAGGTAAGTGTTGTAAATGTTTTTGCCGTTTATATAATTGGTAATTGAAATTTTTACCCTAATAACCGATAATAGTAAAATATAACTATTCAGAATTTTTTTACAGGTCATTAGGGGGAGAAAGATGTTTAATAATAAGACGATTCGAACAAAGCTACTGATTGTTTCAATTACGTTGTTATTACTACCTAGCTTAGTGATTGGAACATCTGCCTACTTTAGTTCGAAAAAAAATCTAGATACAACTGGAGAGAAAACATTAAAAAATGGGGTGGAAATGGCGCTGCAAATCATTGATGCGCTTAATCAACAGGTAGAAGATGGGAGCATGACCCTTGGGGAAGCACAGGAACAGGCGAGAATTTACTTAATTGGACCTAAGGAAGAAGACGGAATTAGAGAGATAAAAAATACTGTCGATCTTGGGGAGCATGGATATTTTAATGCCTTCAATGAAAAAGGAATCGATGTTGCCCATTATTCTGATGAGGGGGATAACTCTTGGGACACCAAGGATGTAAATGGCAAGCCTTTTGTTCAGGAAGTCATTAAAAACGCCCAAAATGGCGGTGGATTTACGACTTACGAATGGAAGCTACCGAACAATCCAGAGAAAACGGGAGAAAAAATCGTGTATAGTGCGCTTGATCCAAACTGGGGCTGGGTCGTCTCTGCTGGTACATATAAAATGGATTTTAACGCAGGAGCGAATGAAGTGTTAGTCATTGTTGCCGCAACAATTGCGATAGCAACTATTATCGGTATTGCTGTCATTATATGGTTTACTCGGTCGTTATCGAAGCCGCTTCATTTAGTGACACAGCAAGTCGACCGATTAGCTCATGGAGACTTAACAGTTGAACCTTTAAATATTAAGAATAAAGATGAAATCGGTATTTTAGCGAATGATTTTAATATCATGGCCACTAATATAAGGGAGATCATCACAACGGTTGAACATTCCATTCAACAGGCGAGTGCTTCTGCTGAGAACTTAAGTGCGATATCAGAAGAAACATCTGCTTCTAGTCAAGAAATCAGCAGTGCTATTGATGAAATTGCTAGCGGCACAGCGCAACAAGCAAAAGATGTGGAAGTCTCTAATAAGAAGATGGCAGATTTGTCGACAAAAATTGAAATGGTCGAGCAGTTAAATGAAAAAATGAATGTACAAAGTCAGGCCGCTAATAAAGCAAGCCAAGCCGGCTTAGCTCAAATGACTAGTTTGCAACTGAAATCAGAAGAAGCAAACGAGCTTTGTCATACGGTCGTAGAAGTTATGAACCGCTTGTCTGTAAGAGTAAATGAGATTGAAAGTGTCATGTCTGTGATTCATACAATCTCGGATCAAACGAATCTTTTAGCATTAAATGCATCGATTGAAGCGGCAAGAGCTGGAGAGCACGGGAAAGGCTTTGCTGTCGTTGCCGAGGAAGTGAGAAAGCTAGCTGAGCAATCCTCACAAGCAACTGGAGATGTGCGCCAAACACTTAATGGCATCATTAGTGAATCGGATCAAGCCTTGCAAGCAATTGAATTAAGTCAAAGCTTAAACAACGAACAAACAAAGGCCGTATCTGATACGAAGCAGGCCTTTGAACTTATTGTCGATTCCGTGAAAGAGATCGTCTCATCCATTAATGAAGTAGATCATGAAGTACAAAAAATAGCTGTTCATAAAGGAGAAGTACTCGCATCCATTGAGCACATAGCGGCGATCGCCCAACAATCTTCCGCTTCAACAGAAGAAATCACCGCCTCCATGGAAGAACAACTACGAGCCATCGCCACCATCGCAGGTTCCGCCGAACAACTAAACGAAGTGGGCGATGAACTCAAACAAAAGATTTCTAAGTTGCAAATTCATTAAATTAGAATCAGAACGATCTTACAAGGGGGTTATCCCCTTGTAAGATCGTTTTTAACTATGTTCACCCTCGCCAATACTGGGAAGATTGGATGTTGTACTTTTTTATTTTCCTCATAAGAGTAGATTGAGGAATATCGAGAAGTGCAGCAGCTTGTCTAGTTGTTCGCGCTTTTTCAAGTGCATTCAGTATATAATTTTTTTCAACGCTATCAATATATTTTCTTAATGACGGATTTTCAATTATATTTTGTGGTTGTTCTATTTTTCTTATAATATGCTCAGGGAGATCAGATAATTGTATACGTTCAGTTTCCGACATCACTATTAACCGCTCAATAAGATTAGCAAGTTCTCTAACATTTCCTGGCCAATGATAGGATTGTAATCTTTCTACTACTTCTTTAGAAAGAGTACGATTCATTTTATATTTATTGTTATAACTTTTTACAAAGTGTTGCAATAGTAGAAAGATATCTTCAGGACGTTCTCGTAAAGCAGCGATATGAACAGATAGAACGTTTAAGCGATAAAATAAATCCGACCGAAACAAATCCTCCTCTGACAATTTTCGCAAGTCTTTATTGGTTGCAGCAATAATCCGCACATTTGCTACACGAAGCTGCACTTCTCCAATGGGTAAATACGTTTTATCTTGTATTAACTGTAATACTTTAACCTGCAAGTGTAACGGCATTTCGCCAATCTCATCCAGAAAAAGAGTTCCTTCTTCGGCCATTTCCACTAAACCAATTTTTCCTTTTTCCGAAGCTCCAGTAAAAGCTCCTTTTCGATATCCGAACAATTCTGATTCTAATAAACTGTCAGGAATCGCTCCACAATTAATTTGAATGAAAGGTTTATTATGGCGATCGCTCAATTTATGAATATAGTTGGCTAGCAAATTCTTTCCGCACCCTGTTTCTCCAGTTATTAATACGGACGCATCAACCGTTGCAATTTTTTCCGCTTGCTCTAACGTCTTCTTAAACTCTAGGCTTTCACCTATCAACAAATTTCTATCAGTGGAAGATTCTTGACTTACCGTAAATTTCCTCAGCTCTTGTGTATAGCGATGTAAAATGGCCTCTACTTCATTTTGTTGATCTGAATAAGAAAAATCTTGGTCAACTATTCTCCCGTGAGTAACTATCCATCTCGGTTCTCCCTTTTCATCTGTAACAATTCGTCCATTAACAATATATTTTTGCAACGTTTCATGAAAAGTTTGAATAAAGGACACTGGCCCGTTTTTTTCCAATACCATTCTAGTAATAGACGGTGAAAATAATTTTTGTTTCTCTAAATCATATACACTTTTGCCGATTAACTCTTCTCTCTTTCTTTGCAACCGTTTGCAACTCGTTTCATTCACCCATACCGTAATGCCACGAACATCAGTAATATAAAATCCATCATGCAAACTATCTAAAATATTATAAAAATCTTCCGCTTTCATTACGTCTCCTCTTTCTTTTGACAGAATAATTAGATTATTGAACCGTTATTAGATCATAATTAAAAAAATCCTTAAACACAAATGATTCGTTTTTAAACTATCGATCCATTATTAGATCAAATGTGTTTTTTATGTGACTAAATAAATAGAAAAAGGAGCGTTTTCCGTAAAATTTCAATTGAATTCTCCATGTTTGGTTGGCACGGTAGTTGCAATAAAGAAAACAAAATGAAAAAGGAGAGAATGATCATGTACGCAGACAAAATCCTTTACAACGCAAACATTTATACGATGGACGACCAATACCCTCTAGCTAATAGACTGGCCATAAAAAATGGCCGAATCATTGGCTTTGATGATGTAGCCGATCAGTTGCGAGGTCCCCATACAAAACTTTTCGATATAAAAAACAAAACCATGTTGCCGGGACTAATTGAAAGTCACGCTCATCCGCTTCATTACGCTGCGGATTTGCTCAAGTTAGATCTTCGTTATGAACGAATTTCTAGTATTCAAGACTTGTTATACGAGGTAAAACGAAAAGCAGATGAACTTCCTGAAGGCGAATGGATCATTGGAACCGGATGGGATGATAGCAAATTAAAAGAGAAACGCTTTCCTACCATTGATGAATTGAATAAAGCGGCTCCTAACCATCCTGTTTTTCTCACACGAACATGCGTCCACAATGCTGTCGCCAATTGGAAAGCCTTTGAGGTAAGCGGGCTAAGCTCTAATCCTGAAGATCCTGAAGGCGGACATTTTCACCGAGACGCTAAAACCGGAAAAATTAGCGGCCTAATTCAAGAAAATGCCATGATGCTTTTTAAAGTACCTTCTTTCAGTACAGAACAACTAAAACAAGCGATGGAAAAAGCTCAGCAGCATTTCTTCGAATGGGGAGTGACTGCCGTTCATGATATGGCTGTTTCCCAAAAAGAGATGGTTGTCTATCAACAACTAAAAAAAGAAGGAAAATTACGGCTTAAAACCCGCCTCTGGTTATGGGCAATTAGTCAAATGGCATGGCCAGGGGGTGAAAAAGAATTGCTTCACCTCGGAATTGAAAGCGGTTTCGGAAATGACCACTTAAATATTCAAGGGTTAAAGTACATGCTTGATGGCAGTGTAGGCGGAAGAACTGCAGCTGTGGAAGAACCTTATGAACAAGAGCAGGATAACTATGGGATTTTGCATATGAAACAACAAACCATCAATGATCACATCTCTCAAGCTATTCAACATAATATGCGCGTCTCTATTCATGGCATCGGCGAACGAGCAATTGAAATGGCCTTGCAAGCTATTGAGCAGGCAGGTTCTTTAGAAGATAACAAACAAAAACGTCATCGAATCGAGCACTGTGCCTTACCAACCGATGATCACCTGAAAAGGATTGCTAAACAAAACATCATAGCCGCATCTTCTATTGGATTTATTTATTCTATTGGAGATAGTTATCTCAATAATTTAGGTTCAAAGCGCGCAGCACATGTGTTTCCCCATGCAAGCTTTAAAAAGCATGGCATTATTGCTCCTGGAAATTCAGATATGCCTGTTTGCCATGGAAATCCTTTTTACGGTATCTATGCGGCAGTCACTCGTAAAACGATTGGCGGTCAGCAATTAGGAACCGAAGAAGCGATTTCTGTCAAAGAGGCCATTCAAGCCTATACAGTGGACGCTGCCTACAGTGGGTTTGATGAAACAATCATCGGCTCTCTTGCTATTGGTAAATATGCTGACCTTATTGTCTTGGATAAAGACCCTTTTGAAACTAAGTCAGAAGATCTAAAAAATATTCAAGTTTTACTAACAATGGTGGATGGAGAACTAGTATTCAAGAAAGCGGAGAAGGAGGAGTTTACTCATGTTTGATCCCAATGAAAAAACAATTATTTTAATTGCGGTGTTTCTGTATTCTTTAGCTATTTTAGCTCATAGCTTTTATTTCTTTAAAAGCGTTAAGACCTCCGATGATTATAATGTAGCGGGCCGTTCGATCCCTACTTTCCCAATGATTTTATCTATTGTAGGAACTGCCACAGGTGGTGCAAGCTTACTCGGTTTTATGGGAGATGCTTATAGTAACGGACTTGGAATGCTATGGATGGTTTTCCCTGTCTATATTATCAGCGCCATATGGATCTTATTCTTCTTGAAACCTATTCGCAACCTAGGAACAAAATATAAAATGGTTACACTTCCTGACTATACTGCTCTTCGTTACGGAGAAAAATCTCGACTGCCTGCCCTATTGTGCATACTAGTAGCTTATGCATCCATCACTGGACTTCAATTTATCGCGATTGCCACTTTTTTAAATTTAATGTTTGGTTTAAATATGACTGCCGGGATCATTATTAGCTGTGTGTTCCTTACTCTAAAGACCTATATCGGTGGACTTAAAGCAGTAATTTGGGCTGATTCCATCCAAGGAACGATCCAAACATTAGGTATTATCATACTGTTTGTAGCTGTTTCCCTATCTTCAGGTGGATGGAGCACAGTAAAAGAAAATGCGCTTGCCATAAATCAGCCTCAACTTATTGATATTTTTGGCATATCAACTGTCAGTATTTTTGTATTTATGTTTACTTTGGGGGCCTATCAATTTGTACGCCAAGATAATTGGCAACGTGTTTGGGCAGCAAAAACAGATAAAGTAGCAATCAATAGTAACTGGCTCGCATGGATCGTTGGACTAATCACAAGCGTGTTAATTATTCTAACCGGCGTGTACGCTTTCTTAGGACTGAATATAAAAACGGACCAACCTTCACTAATCTTTTATCAAGTAATCGATGAAATCATGCCTTTATCAATGGTTGTCGTCATGATTATTGCTTTAGTTGCCACAATTGTATCGTGTGCTGACTCCTTTTTCATGGCGGGAGCTTCAAGCATTGCTAACGATATTATCAAGCCGTACTTCAAGATTACTGATGATAGAAAAATGTTAGCCTATAGCCGATTATCTGTCATCATTTTATCGGTGATCGCACTTGTGATGGCATTAGCTATTCCACAACTTGTTCCATTATGGGTAGCCGGAACGGCCATGTTAACCTCTGGGCTACTAATCCCGGTAATTGCCGGAATGTTATTTAAACGAGTCAGTGAAACTGCGGGCACAGTATCTATATGGACAGGCCTATTAACAGCTGTTATTTGGCAAATAGCCGGCCAACCATTTGGTATTCATCAAATATTTCCAGGTCTTTTGATCTCACTTACCTCTATTCTCCTTGTTACCTTATTTACTAAACCGCAAAATATCGAACGTATTGAAGACATGGCTTATAGTAATAACTTGGGCTCGAGTGATGAACTATATAAACAAACAATCTTAAAAGAAAAAACGAGTCTTTAATAAGACATCTACTTCAGCATATTATACTAAAGTGGACTCAAAAACTAAGGCGAGACTTTTAATAGTCTCGCCTTAGTTTTCGGGTTGCTGTTTATAATCCTTGCGTTTCTTGTATTTTTTATACAGCTCAAAAATGATTTCTTCGTCTATCGGCATGTTATTTTCATAAGCGTATTTAATTCCGTACCCTAATGCGAGGGTGAAGGATGAAGCAACGAGTCCACCCGCGATGGATCCAGCACCAGGAACGAACTTGACGATTTGTCTGTATGCTGTTTGTCCCGCTGTTTTTGTTGCTGTCACAATGATTAAATCTTTCGCTGCCTTTTTCGTTAACGGTTTGTCGTAAAGAGTCGCTAATTTCAATGTAAGCCCCACTTGAAGAGCAGTTAAAGGAACGACATCCGATCCGGGTATCGGTGAGGCACCAATGACTCCAGCGGATACACCTGCCGCATTAATCCAGCGCTTCGCCGTAGTAGATTTATCTTGTAAGCTCTTTGCGAACAGGATGTCCTTCCCCTTTTTTTCGAGTAACTCCAATATCCGATCCTTTAATACATCAATGTTTTGTCCTGTTTTAGAAGAAATCGGAACAACATCGTACTGACTACCTGCATGCTGCTTAATAAACTCCACTAGATTTTCGATATCCTCTGCTGCATCAATCTTATTTAACACAATCAAGATGTTTTCATTATGAGCCGCAATCTCTTGAAACTTCGCTTTCTCGCTATCGGAGAAAACCGTTCCTGCCGCGTTCGTAAAAAACAGAATGATATCAGCTTGGCCAATAAACGCTTCCGTTTTCTTCGGATTTTCATCATGTGGGTCATTTAAACCCGGCGTATCCATTAGTTTTATTTTTTCCAATCCGGCTAAATTGTAAGGGTCAATACTAATGGTCTCTCCAGGCTGGGGATTGGTTTTCGCTACATCCTTGCCAATGATTTTATTAATCGTTGACGATTTTCCTGCATTCACTTCTCCTACAAGAGCGATCAATAAATCTTGATCCAATTGCTCATGAATTTTCTTTATTTCTTCATCAAATGCTGCATCTACGCTTTGTTGGAATTCTCTTTTTCTCTCCTCGTCCATGTCATAGCCTCCACTTATGTCTTATGTTTATACCTTGCCCTATATTGTCATCTTGTACTAACTTCCCATAAAAATCAAACTATTCAAGAACCTCTATAATTTCCGCTAATACCTACTTGAATTATCGGATTAAAAGAATTATACTGTTTTTACAAAAATCATTTATTTTTTAAGACAGGGGTGCTCATATGGTTCAGCTCATTTTAACGGGGTTATTATGCGGTGGTTTACTCGGGTTTGTTATGCAGCGCGGACGTTTCTGTATTACTGGAGCATTTCGAGATATGTATGTAACAAAAGATTATCGGATGTTCATTGCTTTTTTAGTCGCTATTTCCATTCAAAGTATCGGAGTCTATTTGCTGCATTTATTCGGGGTAATCCAATTCGAATTCGGTAATTTCATGTGGTTTGCGACTATTTTTGGGGCATTTGTGTTTGGAGTTGGCATCATCTTTGCTGGCGGTTGTGCGACAGGCACGTGGTATCGAGCAGGTGAAGGACTGATCGGAAGCTGGATGGCACTTGCTACTTATATGATTTCAAGTGCCATGATGAAAGGCGGAGCGCTGAAATCAGTCACCGCTTCGATCCAATCTCAGCAAGTAGAAGCACAAACGATTTATGGAACACTTGGCATCTCCCCATGGGTACTAGTCGCTCTTCTTGTTAGCATCACAGGCTTATTAGTCTGGAAACAGTTATCAAAATCGCGCGTCAAAATCCCAACAATGAAGCCCAAGAAAACAGGGCTTGCCCATCTGCTATTTGAAAAACGTTGGCATCCCCTTTTCACAGCGACACTCGTTGGATTGATTGCCATTATTGCTTGGCCATTAAGTGAAGCGACTGGCAGAATGTTTGGACTTGGGGTGACGACACCATCAGCTAATATATTGCAATATGCAGTAACAGGAGATCACTCATTTTTAAACTGGGGCGTATTTTTAGTATTTGGTATCCTGATCGGCTCATATGTAGCAGCTAAAGGAAGCGGGGAATTCCGTTTTCGAGTACCTGATGCGAGCACTTGCCTCAAAAGTGCATTTGGCGGCATCTTGATGGGCGTGGGCGCGAGTCTGGCTGGCGGCTGCTCGATCGGAAACGGCTTAGTGGAAACAGCTCTATTCACATGGCAAGGCTGGATTTCCTTACCCTTCATGATTCTCGGTACTTGGACAGCTGCTTACTTTACCATTGTTAGACCAAGAAAAAAAGTCACGAAAAAAGTAAAAATCAGCTCTCAAACGGCTTGATCATACAGATAGGAGGAAACATCATGCAAAAAAAATTAGAAGTACTAGGAATGGTTTGTCCTTTCCCATTAGTAGAAGCAAAAGAAGTAATGGCTGAACTCGCAAGCGGTGACGAACTAACGATCGACTTCGACTGCACGCAAGCAACCGAAGCGATCCCTCGCTGGGCTGCTGAGGAAGGACACGAAGTCACCAACTACGAACAAAGCGGCGACGCCCAATGGACGATTACAATCAAGAAAAAATAAGGGAGCTGCCCTCCGCTATATTAAAGTGATAAAGCAAGCATAGAGAGACTATGCTTGCTTTCATTTTGTTTAAAAAAGATTATGTCAATGAAAACGTCCAAAATTTTGTCGGTATTTTCAAGTTTGTTTTATAATAAAATTAGACACCGCATAAGCCAACATATAGTTATGGATTAAATACTCAGTCTTCAACATTAATTCGAGCTTTTCTTTCTTTTCCATAGAGAAAGTTTTCTTCCCCATTTAATATTTCTTCTTTCTTAACGAAAATGCGAACACCATCACCAAAGATGTATAATAGTCGTCTCCTTTTTCTCCTTTCCAGTTTCATATTATTGATCTAACAAATACCTTACCCCACTCATTTCTCATTTTTTTTTCGAACATATTCAACCATTAGAAAAATGATCTGTTCTCCTAAGCTTTAAAAATTTCTATCCATTAATAGATATTCACTGCCGAAGCTGAATCCTTCAACCAAGCAGCTTATTATCAGTTTATTTTACGCTTAGTTGTTGGCTTTGCAAGCTTCCTAAACCGTTTCTTCAAGGTCTTTTGAAGCTTGACTACACCATTTCTTTATAAGCTATTTGTTAACTAATCAAATAACTTATTAACATATTTGGATTAATATGATAAATTCTTAGTATATAAGTAATAAACAAAAAGAAAGGGTGTATTTAGATAATGTTTAATCGTATGAAGTATATTCTAGTTTTTCTTTTGTCATTTAGTTTACTGTTCCCTTCATTACAAGCAGAAGCAAGCGCAGTGAACCAGCACTTTACAGTAACTGCAAAGACATTAAATGTACGTGAAAAGCCAAGCCCTAGAGCAAAAATAGTAGGTTCTCTAAAAAAGGGGACTGTTGTATATGTGTATAACAAAGAGCCCGGTGGCTGGTCGAAAATTAAATATAATGGTAAAGCAGGATATGTAGCTTCAAGCTACTTGAAAGCTGAGTCGAATACTAAAATTAGCAGAAGCGAAGCAAAAAAAATATTAATAAAAACTAAAAAGATAGACACAAAGATCGCAGGAGTAAGAAGCGATCCAGAAATGGACCAAGTAGTAAATGGAGTAACATATTATTTCTTTGATGTATATGCCTTAACAGAAGGTTTTGCAGCTTCTTCTTATTTTGTAAGTTCTAAAGATGGAAGAGTATTAACCTGGAGCCAATTAGAAAAAATAGGTTCTTAATGAAAACAAGTTTTTAAACACGTCATATAGGCGTGTTTTTTCTTACAGTGGATTTTATTTAACTACCTTTACAAAAAAGCGATCCCAAAAATTGTTTATGAGAAATTAAAATAGAAAGCAAGCATGGAGACTATATTTACCTTCTCTTTTTTCGAATAACCAGATTTCACTAAATATTCATACTAATACTTTAAATCTCATATGTGATAAAATAAATACACCCATTTTCAAAAGGAGTTGCAATGACATTGAAAAATGAACTAATTAAACGATTTACTTCCTATGTAAAAGTCGACACACAATCGAATGAAGCTAGCACAACCACTCCTTCTACCGAGGGCCAATGGACACTCATCCGAATGCTTGAAGAGGAACTAAAGGAAATCGGCATGAAAGAGGTCACGGTTGATGAAAATGGCTATGTCATGGCGACGCTTCCTGCCAACACAGAAAAAGAGGTTCCCGTAATGGGATTTTTAGCCCATGTCGATACGGCAACTGATTTTACCGGCAAAAATGTTCAGCCGCAAGTCATTGAAAACTACGATGGACAAGATATTTTACTAAACAAAGAACTACAAATCGTCCTGTCACCAAAGGACTTCCCTGAATTACCACAATATAAAGGACACACACTTGTGACAACGGATGGAACGACTTTACTCGGTGCAGACAATAAAGCCGGCGTAACCGAAATCATGACAGCGATGGCTTATTTAATCAACCATCCAGAAATCAAGCACGGAAAAATCCGCGTCGCCTTCACACCAGATGAAGAGATCGGCAGAGGCCCACATAAATTCGATGTGGATGCTTTCAATGCAGCGTTTGCCTATACGATTGATGGCGGCCCGCTCGGCGAACTGGAGCATGAAAGCTTTAATGCCGCGGGAGCTAAAATCATCATCAAAGGGAAAAACGTCCACCCCGGAACAGCAAAAGGAAAAATGGTGAACTCCGCTAAAATTGCGATGGAGCTAAATGCCCAGTTGCCGACAGAAGAAGCACCGGAATACACAGAAGGCTATGAAGGTTTTTACCATCTAATCTCAATCAATGGTGAGGTCGAACAAACAGAAATGTACTACATCATTCGTGACTTCGATAAAGCCAACTTCCAAGCAAGGAAAGACACGATGGCTTGCATCGTCAAAAACTTGCAAGAAACATACGGCGAAGACCGCATCCTTCTCGAAATGAACGACCAATACTACAATATGAGAGAAAAAATTGAACCGGTCAAAGAAATTGTCGACACTGCTTATGAAGCGATGAAAAATTTAGGCATTGAACCAATCGTGAAACCAATTCGCGGTGGTACGGATGGCTCGCAGCTATCTTATATGGGGCTGCCAACACCTAACATTTTCACTGGCGGCGAAAACTTCCACGGCCGCTTCGAATATGTCTCCGTAGATAATATGGAAAAAGCCGTACAAGTAATCGTCGAAATCACAAAACTATTTGAAGAAAAAGCATAAAAACTAGCGCCGTGGGGTCTGACCCACGGCGCTTTCACGCGTTCAATCCTTCAAAGATGTTAAGAATAGTTCATCCACTAGTCTTTCTGCTGCTTTTCGATATAAATTGCTCATATGAACAAGTGAGGCAATCATAAGAGCTTGCTCAAGATCTGGATCCGTCCCCTGCATCTCTTCCTTAACCTCTTTCACCTGTGTTTGAACGTTCTCCTTGAAACGCTCCACATTTTGATTCGCTAGATGAAGATAGCTATTATAGAACGAATCTAAATTCATCTCCTCGTCTACCACTTTCTCGTTTATCCCTTCAAGAGTCTGCTTAATATCATTAATCGATAACGCTCCTTTAAGCTGATAAATCAAGCTAATTAATAAAATATGCTCCTTGGAATACTTCTTTTGTTTGATCGGAAAAAATAATTTTCCTTTCGCATAGTTATTGATCATGGTTTTCGTCAACACTTTTTCTTCTTCATTTCGTTTCGAATCGCTGAATGTATTTTCAAAAAGTTGAATCACTTGATCCATATATAAGTCAATATTCGGTATATCTTCTAAAGTCACTTGATTGTCTAAGCCTAGCTTCATGATGATTTCATTGATTTTCTCCATATAAACCCTCCACCTTCCCCAACCATTATACCTAAATATAATTTTCAGGTAAATGTTGACTACATAGCGAAATGATTATATTATTTTATGTAGTATCAAAAACTACTTATTGAAATCAGGAGGTTTCTGAAATGAATCTTTACATAAGAGAACCCATTAACGGTTTAACCCACTTAGCTGGAGCCATTTTATCCTTTGTTGCCCTATTAGCCATGGTCATTAAAGCTTCCATCACAATGGGTTCAGCAGTCGCTATCGCAGCAGTAACGATCTTTGGTATCAGCATGATGTTGCTTTACAGTGCATCAGCCACATATCATATGGTCATTGCCAAAGACCATATAATTGCGGCATTGAGACGGCTTGATCATTCAATGATTTTTGTGTTAATCGCCGGTTCTTATGCTCCTTTTTGTCTCATTAGCCTGAACGGTGTCGGCGGTTGGATCTTGTTTGGAATCATCACTCTTACTGCTATATGTGGTGTAGCATTTAAACTGATTTGGTTTCAATGCCCAAGATGGCTTTCTACAATGCTATACATTGTGATGGGATGGATGATTATTTTTGCGATCTCGCCACTAGCAGCTAATTTAAGTACTGCTGGCTTGCTTTTATTAGTACTCGGAGGCGTATTTTATACAATTGGCGGCATCATTTATGCGATCAAACCGAACTTCCTCTCATTCAAACATATGGGCTTCCATGAAATATTCCATATCTTCATTATGCTTGGTAGCACGGCCCATTTCCTAAGCGTCTTCCTCTACGTTTTATAAAATGAAACTTCAATCAGTGGGGGTCTTACAGCGGGATAAACAAATAAGGGTCAGATATTTATCACTATATAGTGATAAATATCTGACCCTATGATAAATGTTTAGCTAAATAGGTTGATGCTCGTAAGAATGATTGGTACAGCGAATACGTCGATAAGAAAGGCACCAACGATTGGTACAATTAAATAAGCTTTTTGGGATGGCCCGAATTTTTGGGTGATGGCTGACATGTTTGCCATTGCATTTGGTGTTGCCCCTAACCCATGTCCAGTAAATCCTCCAACCATCACGGCTGCATCATAATCTTTACCAAGTAAGTGGAACAATACAAATACGCCCAAAAGAACAATAAACACTACTTGCGCCGCTACAATAATGAAGATTGGAAGAGCTAAGTCGGCCACTTCCCATAATTTAATGCTCATTAACGCCATAGATAAGAAAATACCGAGTGTCACATCACCAATAAGATTAATGCTTCTCATATCAATCACACGATCATTCACACGGTCTAACACATTTCGTACAATCACAGCCACAAACATCGCACCAACATAACTCGGAAGAACGAGTCCCGTTTTCTCTGAAAATAATTCACCTAAATAAGTGCCTAAAGACATACACAATGTAATTAAAAGAACTTGCATAATAAACGTATCAGAATGAATATCCGCTTTCGCTTTTTCGTCAGAAACAACACTAGCTGCTACTTCATGCTCAGCAGGTGTTAAATTATATTTCGAAATTAAATATTTTACTGTTGGTCCACCTACTAATCCTCCCGCTACTAAACCAAGCGTCGCAGCTGCTAAGCCGGTCGTTAACGCTGAATCCACGCCCATCTCTTCTAATGTCGTTCCAAAAGCAGTCGCTGATCCGTGCCCACCTTCCATAGCAACCGCACCAGACATAATTCCAAGTAACGGATCAATATCTAATAGAGAAGCAAGTGAAATACCAATCACATTTTGCATAAGAGCCAAGAACCCACAGGCAAGCCAATAAATAATGAGTAGCTTCCCTCCTAATTTAACGAGCTTGAAGCTGGCACCTAAACCAACCGTCGTGAAGAAAGCCAACATGAACAAGCTTTGTAAAGAAGTATCTAACGTGATTTCTGCGACACCCGTAGCTTTTAAAGTTGTAACGATCAGAGCAAAAATTAAGCCGCCTACAACCGGTGCCGGTATACAAAATTTTTGAAAAATGCTTACCTTTTTAATTAAAAAGGAACCCAGAACAAGTAACGCAACTGCTAAAAATATGGTAGTGACTTGATTCACTTCGATGTTCATCCTTTTTCCTCCTTAAAAAAACTCATGATGGCTTCATTAATTAAATGAGCGGCAAGACTGACTGTACGGTTGTTTTCATCTAATGAAGGATTCACTTCTGACACATCAAATGAGAGAGTTTTCTCTAGCTGTGTAATGTATGTGATCAGCGTACGAACCGCAAATGGATTCAACCCAAAAGGAGAAGGCGCACTTACTCCTGGTGCATAAGCGGCATTGATCACGTCCGTACAAAGCGTAAGTATTAGATAGTCATGTTTAGCCGCAAACTGATCGATCACTGAAAAAACATGAGTAAAATTACCGTTCGTTATCTCATCTTCTAAAATGTAACCGCATTCAAAACGCCGTGCAGTTTCAAATAATGCTTTCGTATTCCCGTATTTTTGAATGCCAATCGGCAAGTAGCCGCAAGCCAGGTCTTCATCCAAAATTTGCTTAAACATCGTCCCCGATGACGTTTGCTCATCATACGGTCTTAAATCAAAATGAGCATCGATGTTGATAATCCCTAAAGAAGCACCTTGTCCAATGAACTCCCTTACTCCTAGATAATGTCCATATAACGTTTCATGCCCGCCACCTAAAATAATCGTTGTAGCTTTATTTGATAATAATTTAGTGACATACTTTCCTAGTTCTTGCTGAGCCTGTTCAAGCTGTTCGTTTTCACAAGTCACATTTCCCGCGTCAATAATCATGCTTTCCTCAGGACCATGCCAAGGAAGCTTTGCTAAAGCTATCCTAATTTCATTAGGTGCTGCGGCAGCTCCTGTTCTTCCTTTATTTCTTCTCACTCCCTCTTCACATTCAAAGCCAATAATGGCACATGTCTTTAGTTCATCCTGTGCTAACCCCTGTTTGTTTAAATCACATAATTGAACGACTTGATGGAGTCGATAGCTGGCTTTGTCTGCCACACTATCTACTCGACCTGTCCATAAATCTTGTTTTGAAGCCTTATACATTCTTCTCTTCCTTTCAGAACTTTCTGATTGATTTTGTTGTTAAAAAAATTATATGGCATTTTATTTATAATTTCTAATACAATTATTTTATAAATTTATAACTAAAAGCTATAAATAGGAGGTATTCAAATGGATTTACGAAAAATGCGTTATTTCATTACAGTCGTTCAGCAAAAGAATTTCTCTAAAGCCGCTGAAATTTTACATGTATCCCAACCATCATTAAGTAATGCGATTATGAAATTAGAAGATGAAGTAGGGTTTCCGCTATTAGAAAGAAACACAAGAAATATTCGCTTAACGGAATCTGGCGAGATGATGTACATGCGAGCTCTGGAACTGATTAATAACTTTGATCACTTACAACAAGAAATGAGGGAAGTGAAAGAAATCGGTAATGGGCAATTATCGCTCGGTCTAATTGAATCAGCCAATTATTGGTTACCTAAAGTGATTCACCAGTTTAAAGCTGATTATCCTGAAGTTCACATTCAGTTCAGTGAATTACTTGGTGTCGAACAAGTACAAAAATCATTGCTCAATTATGAAACACATGCAGTGATTACGAATCAATTAGTTACTCATGATGATTTGCTAACACACCCTATTTATCACGAACGTCTTGTCCTTCTCTTCCACCGCGATAGTCCGTTAGCAAAATTAGAAGAAATCACAATGAAAGACTTACAGGAAGAGCCATTTATCATTAGTACGACCGGCTTTCAAACTCGGCAAGATATTTTACAAGCATTCGAAAAAGAACAAGCTACCCCCCGAATGATGTACGAAATCGAACGTTTTGAAACCGCCTGCAGTCTAGTGGAAGAAGGCCTAGGAATCACGATCATCCCAGAAAACTATATTAAAAATTCTACCTTCCCAGCCATTCGCACAAGCTATATTCAGTCAGAAGCCTTAACAAGAACTGTCTATCTTGCCTACTCAAAAAACCGATACCTTCCGCCATACATCCACAACTTCCTCTCACATACGAAAACGTACTTTGGGGTCTGATCCCCGATTCGTTAATGAGGTAGTTAAGAGCTTCATCAAAAATAGGAGACAGAATGAGACATTTTTCTTTCTTTTCAAGTAGACTAGGAAGTGAGGTGAGGTAAAATGATGAAATCACGATGGACTACTATATTAAGTTTTTCGTATTTTATGATGATGTTGGGCTGTTTTTTATTTTTCTGGTTTGGGAATGATGTGTATCGTTATCAAATCGGCATTGGCGGCATGGTTGCCAGCTTGATTCCGATGATTATTGAACGTCTAAGCCGTTCGCAATTAAAAAAGTCGTTAGTCATCTCCTACTTTGTTTTCCTGATCGGCTCTCAAGTATTCGGTTCACTTATGCGCTTTTATAGCCTTGGCTGGTGGGATACCTTCCTTCATTTTCTAAGCGGCGGGCTAATTGCTTTTGCGGCTTTAGAACTGATGGATCGTTGGACGACACCAGCGGCTAGAAAAGGGATGTCACGTCGCTTTGTCCTCTTGTTTCTATTCTCTGTTTCTGTGCTGGGCGGTGTATTTTGGGAGATCTATGAATTTTCTGCGGATCAACTGCTCGGAACTACGACACAAGGTGGCGGAAATGTGGACACAATGGGAGATTTGATTGCGGATAGTCTAGGCGGCTTATTAGTCGCAAGTGTGATTGCCTTTAAAAAACAGACAAACGAACAAAAATAGAGAGTCCGTCCAACCAACGGACTCCCTTTTTTTATTTTCTCGACAAATTTCGGGGAGTGACAGGCACCTAATCATTTATCTTATCCAACATTGTGATGGTGTCGACTAGGTGATTGTTAAAGATTTGGCGAGCAACCGCGAGAAGCTCGATGATCATTGGATCTCTTAAGGAATAGATGACTCGGTTTCCGTCTTTTGTTCCTGTAACGATGTTTTTACTGCGTAGGACGGTAAGTTGTTGGGAGACAGCTGAGCCTTCACTTCCAGCTAGACTTTGAATTTCGTTGACGCTTTTATCTCCTTCTGCCAATATTTCTAAGATTTTGATTCTAAGTGGGTGAGCAAGGGCTTTAAAAAAATCAGCTTTAAATTGCTGCATTTCAAGAACCAATTTCTTCTCCTCTCTTTCTATTATGTGGTAGACATCGCTCTTGTTTCATCCTTGTTCTTCTTCAAGCCCGAAAAAGTTTCACATTCTCTAAAAGCAAAATGCTTACAGCCAAGACACTGATCTTTTTTTAAGTACTTAAGAGCATAATTGATCGCCTCTCCTGTATGATCAAAAAAGTGTTCTTCCCCAATAAATTCATATAGACCAGTCTTGATCAGCACTTCTTTCGGTTGAGACTGAATCCCTGAAATCAGCACAACCCCATTCTTGGAGAAGTTTTTAACAATACTTAAGAAATAAGATTCACCAGTTGTATCCATAAACGGCACTCTTCCCATTCTCAAAAGCAACACCCGAGGCTTGTAATTAATCGTCTTCATAATCGTTTGCTCAAAGGACTGCGCCGCTCCAAAAAACAGAGGGCCTTCCACATTGTAAATACTAATTTGTGGGCAGTCATGAGTATCGGACACGATATGACTCTCAACTTTTTCATGCTTATTATTAGGATTCGGCAACGCCTTCTCTGTCACCATTATATCACTCATCCGCTTCGTAAAAAGAATCACAGCTAAAACAAGCCCCACTTCTACCGCTACAGTCAAGTTCACAAATACAGTTAGTAAAAAAGTGATAAGCAATACAAAAGAATCTTCCGTTTTTGTCTTTAACACATGATAAAACACATGCCGCTCACTCATATTCCAAGCAACGACCATCAAAATTGACGCCGTGCTAGCCAATGGAATTTTTGATGTATAGGGAGCAAACAGCAATAAGACTAAAAGAACAACAACTCCATGAATCACACCAGAAATTGGGGAGGCAGCTCCATTTTTAATATTCGTTGCTGTTCTAGCAATCGCACCTGTAGCCGGAATCCCTCCGAACAATGGAGTCACCATATTGGCGATCCCTTGTCCCACCAATTCTCGATTGCTATTATGCTTACTATTAGTCATTCCATCTGCTACCACAGCTGATAAAAGCGATTCAATGGCTCCCAAAATCGCAATGACGAATGCTGGCTGAATTAAAAGCTGCACTCGCTCCCATGTCAAATCCGGGAAAACAAACTTCGGCAATGTATTGGGAATCCCACCATAGGTCGAGCCAATCGTCGCCACTTGACCAGGATAAAAAACAGCAGCAATAATCGTTGAAAAAAGGAGGCCAATCAACGGTCCCGGTATTTTTGGAAATAGTTTCGGTGTATACAACATCGTTACCAAGCAAATGCCCGCTGTTAAAATACTATAAAAATTAAGGCTATCAAAATGAATCGCAATTTCCTTCATGTTTCTTATAAAAGATTCATGTTTTTCCACATCTGTTAGTCCCAAGAAGCTAGGAATCTGACCAGCAAAGATAGTGACTGCAATCCCAGAAGTAAACCCAATCGTCACCGGCTTAGGTATGAACTTAATTAACCCTCCCAGTTTGAATATTCCCATCAATACTAAGAGAATTCCTGCCATAAATCCGGCAATTAATAAATTTTCAAATCCGTACGTCGTGACAATCCCAAATAAAATAGGAATAAACGCCCCTGTAGGACCACCAATCTGATACTTAGACCCGCCAAACAACGAGATTAAGATCCCTGCAATAATCGTCGTGTAAAGTCCATATTCAGGATCCACCCCAGAAGCGATTGCAAAGGACATCCCCAACGGAATCGCAATGACGCCAACAATGACGCCAGACATTACATCTTTTTGAAAAGAACCTAGAGAATAATTTTCATATCTCCCAGTCCAAAGAATCTTCTTTTTCATCTTATCCCTTCTTTTATTATAAATATTCGTATATCTGATTATTTGAATATACAATAATACAAAAATACATCTCCTTTTGTATAAAGTCAAAGGAAAATAAAGCGAATCTTCAATCAGTGGGGAGGCTTCACTACGACAAAAGCACCTATGTTTCTGGAATTCTACTCAACAAACACTTTCATTCAGCTGACACTCCATTTTCTTTTGATCTCTCTAAAAAATCCCATGTAGATTTTACCTATATTATGTCAGAATAATTCTCCTTCAATCGGTTATTTGCTAAAAAATACAAAAAATAATAATTTTTCCAAACTTTTTGTTTGTATTAAATATTATTTTAAAATAGAATATCAATGTATATACAACGTACTTAGCATGCTAGCAGTCTTTCATTAAGTTGTTCTTTTATTTCAATGAAGATCTTATTAGGAGGAATTATTCATGGCTAACAAACAAAGCGAATTTCATATGCCGGCAGTTAATCTATTAGGTCAAGGCTCTGTGAATGAGACAGGAGCTCGATTAGCGGGTCTTGGTGCGAAAAAGACATTATTGGTAACAGATGCAGGACTACACGGCTTAGGTATCTCTGAAAACATCGCGAAGATTATTCGTGAAGCTGGTGTAGAAGTGTCCATTTTTCCAAAAGCTGAGCCAAACCCAACAGATAAAAACGTCGCTGAAGGTTTAGAAGCTTATCATGCTGAAAACTGTGACAGCATTGTTACTCTTGGCGGTGGTAGCTCTCACGATGCTGGAAAAGCGATTGCATTAGTCGCAGCAAACGGTGGAAAAATCCATGACTATGAAGGTATCGATGTATCTAAAAACCCAATGGTACCGCTAATTGCCATCAATACAACAGCTGGTACAGGAAGTGAAGTAACTAAATTCACGATCATTACAGATTCTGAACGAAAAGTAAAAATGGCGATTGTTGATAAACATGTAACACCTGCACTTTCTATCAACGATCCTGAGCTTATGGCTGGCATGCCACCTGCTTTAACAGCGGCAACTGGATTAGATGCCTTAACACATGCCATTGAAGCTTATGTGTCAACAGCAGCTACACCAATTACAGATGCATTAGCCATTCAAGCAATCAAGATCGTTCCTAAGTACTTACCGCGTGCCGTTGCCAACGGAGCAGATATGGAAGCACGTGAACAAATGGTATATGCTCAATCCTTAGCAGGTATGGCATTCAATAATGCTTCTTTAGGTTATGTTCATGCAATTGCTCACCAATTTGGTGGATTCTACAACTTCCCGCATGGAGTTTGTAACGCCATCCTTCTACCATATGTATGCAAATTTAACTTAATCTCTAGAGTAGAACGTTATGCAGAAATCGCCGCTTACCTCGGTGAAAATGTCGATGGACTGAGCACGCGTGAAGCAGCTGAAAAAGGAATTGAAGCAATTGAGCGCCTAGCTAATGACCTGAACATTCCAAAAGGCTTTGAAGAATTAGGTGCAAAAGAAGAAGACATCCCAACATTAGCGGAAAACGCAATGAAAGATGCTTGCGCGTTAACAAACCCACGCAAAGCAAAACTAGAAGAAATCATCCAAATCATCAAAAACGCAATGTAATAAGAAAAGCAGAAGTCCCTGTTTAGCGGCGTATGGACTGGAATGATCCGTACGAGATAAAGGAAACACGATGAACGACAGTGAATCGATGTTGACTTATCGCAAGGAGGATCGTGGAAGTTCACTAGACGCTGGGGACTGGAGCTAGACAATAGAAAAGCGGAAGTCCCTGTTTAGCGGCGTATGGACTGGAATGATCCGCACGAGATAAAGGAAAACGAAATGCGGAGCTGACTGCCCTAAGGCAACAAGCAGATGATGACCGAACCTAAAAAATTAGAGGCTGTCCCTAGAAAACTAACTAGGAACAGCCTCTTTCTAGTAAAATAATCACTAATAAAAAATTCCGTAATTTTACTCTTTCTACAATATTCATTTTCCTATTAAAACAACTTAATATTCTGCCAAAAAATATATGGGTATAGAAGAAAGGTGTCCTCCAAAAATAAAAGTGTACAGCAATTTCATTCTCCCCTTTTTTGTTGGCCTCATTCCCATTATAATTAAATTCTTCAATAGAAAAATTTAATTATAAAAAATCTAAATAGAAGGATGCGATTAACCTGCGACTTAATAAATATATTAGTGAATCTGGGAAAACATCTAGACGCGGAGCAGATAAATTAATTAGTGAAGGAAGAGTCATGATCAACGGGAAAATGGCGAAAATAGGCAGCCTGGTTGAGCCTGGAGACGACGTTCGAGTGAATGGCGAACAGATTCGGCTCGCAAGAAACAATGTGTATATCGCTTTAAATAAACCTGTTGGAATTACAAGCACAACAGAGAAAAAAGTCAAAGGTAACATTATTGATTTAGTCAATCATCCTTTACGCATTCATCACATTGGTCGATTGGATAAAGATTCAGAAGGCTTAATTCTTCTTACCAATGATGGGGATATTGTTAACAAAATTTTGCGTGCTGAAAATAAACATGAAAAAGAATATATCGTATCTGTAGACAAGCCCATCACTCCTGAGTTTCTAAAGGAAATAGCAGCAGGTGTGCACATTTTAAATACAAAAACATTGCCTTGTAAAGTCGAGCAGCTATCGAAGTATGATTTTCAGATCACCCTAACTCAAGGGTTAAACCGACAAATTCGGCGCATGTGTGCAGCTCTAGGCTACGAAGTATATCGACTACAGCGCACACGCATCATGAATATCCACTTAAACAACTTACCAGTTGGACAGTGGCGCGATTTAACGAAAAAAGAAAAAAGACAATTATTTGCTGACCTTAACTATGAGCCAAATGAATGGTGAAAAAAATGCCCCAAACAATTGTTTTGGGGCATTTCAGTTTGTAGACAAAAAGGGTTCGGAATGGTCTCATTCCGAACCCTTTTTGAATTTTTATTGAAATAGAAACTAGCCTTTCATCCACTCGCTCCCTTTCCCTATGTCACATAGATGATGTCGATGTAATATTTCCTTAATATTATTTAATCGACCTGTAACCTATGAAACGACAAATCTCTGATATATTAGCTACAGAAGAAAAATTAACCACATAAACAATCCGACAACATACATAATCAATAATAGGAGAAAGGAATTTAGGTAAATCAAATGAAAAAATTATTGACAGTAGTATTCAGTTCTTTACTATTAAGCGTAAGTTTACTTTTACCGGCACAGTCAGCAGATGCAGCATCATACTCAAAACAGAACGTCATTAAAGAAGCAAAGAAACATATCGGAACACCATATAAATGGGGCGGTACAACACCAAAAGGATTCGATTGCTCTGGTTTCATCCAGTACACACATAAGAAAAATGGCGTTTCTCTTCCTCGTACAACTTCTCAAATGTACTCAAAAGGTACAAAGGTGTCTAAATCAAAAATGCAACCGGGAGACTTAATGTACTTCAGTACTTATAAAAAAGGCCCATCTCATGTTGGAATTTACATAGGAAATAATCAATTTATCCACTCTGCTTCTAAAGGTGTAAGAATTGATAAAGTAAGCAACTCTTATTGGACGAAAAAATATATCGGCTCTAAACGCCTGTAATTGAACGGACTGACCCGACCTCCTATTGGAAGTCGGGTCAGTTTGTAGACAAACAATTGTTTTGGGGCATTTTCTCATTTCATCATCTGTTTCACTAATTCTTTATTGAGTTTTTTAAAGATTTCATTGTGTGAAGAAACCATACCCGTTTCGTTCGCTTCAGGCTCGATAAATTGTTTTGCTTTATTCACAGCATTGGCTGCATCTTGGAATGCTCCCGCAATCAGGTGAAGCTTGCCAGCGTGCTTCAAAATATCCCCCGCAGCGTAAAGTCCTTTAATCGATGATTCACTACTAGCATTACCGGCGACAAAATAATTGTCGATTCTTTCGATGTTTATTTCGCTTTGGTCAAGTAATGTCGTATCGCGTTCGTAGCCATGATTGATGATCACCTCATCAACGTCTAACGTGATCGCCTCTCCCGTTTGATGATTCGTCAATTCCACTCGTTCAATCACTTCATGGTTCTCACTAGCAATGAGCTTCGTGATTGCTGTGTGGAAGAAGCAAATAGCTGAGCTATCCATTAGCTGCTTCACTTGTGCTTCATGACCTGATAACGCCTCTTTCCGATAAGTGATGTACACCTTCTTGGCGATCGGTTCTAATTCATTCGCCCAGTCAATTGCTGAGTTTCCTCCACCAGAGATAATCACCGTTTTATCTTTAAATCGTTGTAGTGATTTGACCGTATAATTTAAATTCGATACTTCAAACCGCTCCGCTCCTTCTATTTCTAGCTTTTGTGGATTCAATATCCCTCCACCAACCGCTACAATCACCGTTTTCGAATAATGCTTTTGACTGGAGGCTGCATGCAGCACAAAAATACCATCATCATTCCTTGAAATTGACTCCACTTTTTCATTCAAGACGATTTCAGGATCAAAGGTTAATCCTTGCTGTACGAGCTGCTCAATTAATTGGGCTCCTGGAGTAGGTGTCAGCCCTCCTACATCCCAAATCATCTTCTCTGGATACACATGAACCTTTCCTCCTAATTGAGGTTGATATTCTATCAGTTTTGTCTTCATCTCTCGAAGCCCACTGTAAAACGCCGAATACAACCCAGCAGGTCCTCCGCCAATAATCGTCACATCAAATAATTGCTGTTGATCCATCTATCATCGCTCCTCATCAACCAATTGTAATTGATTATCATTATCAATAAATCATACACTTCTTCCTTCTTATTTACAACCGATATTATTTATCTACATAAATTTTTTAAAAATGCAGATTGACAATGGAAAACAAGAGAATTATAGTATTAAAAGTAATGACATTGAAAATCATTATCAAATAGATTCACTAAACGGAGGGTAATAAATGGTTCGCCTATATACAACTGACTTAAACATTGGCTACGGTGAACGTCTTATTGTCAAAGATCTTAGCGTAGAAATTCCTGATAAAAAAATCACCACCATCATCGGTTCAAATGGCTGTGGAAAATCGACTCTATTAAAAGCGATTACTCGCATTATTTCCCATCAATCGGGGACCGTCATGTTGGATGGAGAAAATATCGCGCAGGAAAACACAAAAGTCCTCGCCAAAAAAATGGCGATTCTTCCGCAAATGCAAGAGAGCGCTAGCGGATTAACAGTCGGTGAACTCATCTCCTACGGTCGCTTCCCTTATCAAAAAGGCTTCGGTCGCCTAACAAAAAAAGATTATGAAGTCATTGACTGGACACTAGAAGTGACAGGAACGACAGAGTTTAAATTTCGCCCTGTAGATGCTCTATCAGGAGGCCAACGTCAACGAGTTTGGATCGCTATGGCTCTTGCACAAGAAACCGACATCATTTTCCTTGATGAGCCGACCACTTATTTAGATATGGCTCATCAACTAGAAGTGCTAGAGCTATTACAAAAACTAAATATAGAACAAGAACGAACGATTGTTATGGTGCTTCACGACTTAAATCAAGCTGCCCGTTTCGCTGATTATATGATCGCTTTAAAAAATGGTGAAATCGTCAAAGCGGGAGATTGTGAGGAAGTGATGACACCAGATGTGCTTCAAAAAGTATTTCATATTGACGCACATATCGGACGCGACCCAAGAACAAACAAACCAATGTGCATCACCTATAACTTAGTGAAGGAGAACGAACATGAAAAAGCTGCTATTTCCAATCTTTCTACTACTCGTCTTTATGGTTAGTGCTTGTAGTGGAGATTCAGAAAAAGAAACAAACAAAACAGAGAAAAAAGAGCCAGAAATGATCACTTACGAATCTGAAAATGGTCCAGTCCAAGTACCGGCAAACCCTGAACGTGTAGTTGTTCTGTCATCATTCGCTGGCAACGTTATGTCTTTAGGTGTCAATCTTGTTGGCGTTGATTCTTGGTCCAAAATGAACCCGAATTTTGAGAGCCAATTGAAAGATGTAGAAGAAGTATCCGATGAAAACTTAGAAAAAATTATTGAACTAAATCCAGACTTAATCATTGGGCTATCATCAATTAAAAATGTTGATAAATTAAAAGAAATTGCTCCTACTGTTACATACACATACGGAAAAGTGGATTATTTAACTCAACATATAGAAATTGGAAAACTATTAAACAAGGAAAAAGAAGCACGAGCTTGGGTGGACGATTTCAAAGCGCGTGCACAAAAAACGGGAGAGGACATTAAAGCGAAAATTGGGGAAGATGCCACTGTTTCCGTCATTGAAAATTTCGACAAACAACTGTACGTATACGGCGATAACTGGGGCCGGGGCACAGAAATTCTTTACCAAGAAATGAACTTAAAGATGCCAGATAAAGTAAAAGAAATGGCACTAAAAGACGGCTACTATGCCCTATCTTTAGAAGTGCTTCCTGAGTTTGCTGGAGACTATGTTATTTTAAGTAAAAATAGCGACACAGACAATTCATTCCAAGAAACAGAAACGTATAAAAACATTCCTGCTGTAAAGAACAACCAAGTATTCGAAGTAAATGCAAAAGAGTTCTACTTTAACGATCCATTAACATTAGAGTTACAATTGGATTTCTTTAAGAAAAGCTTCCTTGGCAAGTAAATACATTGGAAAAGGAATTCTCATTGGAAGGATTCCTTTTTCCTTTACCTAACCAAAAGAAAGAAGAGAGACGAATAATGAAAGAAGATCAACGTATCATCCCATTTGTCTATAAACTAATTGCAGCGATTGTTTTATTTTTAATTATGTTTATTGCGGCTTGTGTATTTGGAGCAGCAGATACGACCGTCAAAGATGTCTGGCTCGCTCTTACTTCCGATGCCAAAGGGGAAAAAATTTCTCTTATTCGTGAAATTCGTTTACCGAGGGAAGTTGGAGCGGTACTTGTTGGAGCAGCCCTTGCGGTGTCTGGTGCTATTATGCAAGGAGTGACAAGAAACCCTTTAGCTGATCCAGGTTTACTTGGACTAACAGCCGGAGCTAATGCCGCACTCGCCTTGGCAGTCTCACTCATTCCTGCTGCCAATTACTATACGATTATGGTAGCATGTTTTATCGGTGCGGCTGTCGGATCGATCATGGTGTTTGGTATCGGGGCAGTGAAAAAGGGCGGTTTCTCTCCATTTCGTATAGTACTAGCCGGGGCAGCAGTATCGGCATTCCTATATGCAGTCGCAGAAGGAGTCGGCATCTATTTTAACACGTCAAAAGATGTATCCATGTGGACGGCTGGAGGGCTAATCGGCACTTCATGGATTCAGCTTCAAATGATCGCTCCATTTATCGGCATTGGTCTCCTTATTGCCCTTTTATTCTCAAGGCAACTAACCATTCTCAGTTTAAATGAAGAGGTAGCGGTCGGATTAGGTCAAAAAACAACACAAATCAAAGCCATTCTATTTATTGTTATCATTCTTCTTACTGGTGCGGCTGTAGCACTCGTCGGAAATATGGCTTTTATCGGCCTCATGATCCCGCACATAGTCCGTTCAATTGTTGGAACCGATTATCGCTTAATTCTGCCGATGTCAGTTGTGGTGGGGGCGACATTCATGTTGCTTGCCGATACGGTTGGGCGCACCATCCATGCACCATATGAAACACCTGTAACAGCCATTGTTGCGATAATAGGCTTACCTTTCTTCCTTTTCATTGTGAATAAAGAAGGGAGAACTTTCTCATGATACATCCAACTATTGTAAAAAAACAAAGACTACTGTTAGGTGTGTTTCTTGCGCTCATCATCATAACGATTGTGATTAGTATGGGAATAGGCTATTCCTCTGTATCTTTTGACAGATTGATTCCCACACTTCTTGGACAGGGAACATTCAAAGAAGAATTTATTGTTTTCTCGATTCGGCTGCCACGAATCATTATTACTTTATTAGCTGGAATGGCTCTTGCTCTATCTGGCGCTATTTTGCAAGGAATTACACGAAATGACTTAGCCGATCCCGGCATTATCGGTATAAACTATGGAGCAGGAGTAGCTGTTGCTGTTTTCTTTTTATTCTTCCCGATTGATGAAGGTTCATTTGCTTATTTACTACCTGTAGTTGCTTTTGCTGGTGCCATCTTAACTACCTGCCTCATTGCCTTATTTTCATATAATAAAAATGAAGGGCTTCAACCCGTCAAATTAGTGTTAGTCGGTGTTGGATTTTCTATGGCACTATCAGGGGCTATGGTTGTTCTTATTTCAGGTGCGGAGCGTTCAAAAGTCGAGTTTATTTCCAAATGGCTATCCGGAAATATTTGGGGTACAGATTGGCCGTTTATTTGGGCTATTCTTCCATGGCTTGTTATTCTTATCCCTTTCGCTTTATATAAAGCAAATCGTTTGAATATCCTTGCGCTCAATGAACCTGTGGCCATTGGCGTAGGTATATCCATTAAAAGAGAGCGTCTCATCTTGCTTTTCACAGCTGTTGCTCTTGCCTCTTCTGCTGTTTCTGTTACTGGAGGCATCACTTTTATCGGATTGATGGCACCCCATATGGCCAAAGCTTTAGTAGGACCACGAAACCAATTGTTCCTGCCTATAGCTATTTTAATCGGAGGTTGGCTCCTATTATTGGCAGACACCATTGGACGTAATATAGTGGAACCTGACGGCCTACCAGCTGGGATTATCGTCTCACTCATTGGGGCACCGTATTTCATATATTTATTATTAAAAAAATAAAGACCTCTAAAAAGTCAGTTGAATCTTCTATGAGATAGAAAGATTCAATGACTTTTTATTTTATTGCAAACGATGATATTTTTTTGAGAGTGATCTTTTATACTATGGTTATTAAGAGGGGATACGATGATGTGGAAAAATAAAAATGTTTGGATTTTGTTATGTGGAGAGTTTATTGTCGGTTTAGGTCTATGGCTTGGAATTATAGGAAATCTTGAGTTTATGCAGGAGAAAGTGCCTTCTGATTTCTTGAAATCTATTATCTTAGCTATTGGACTACTGGCTGGTATTATTGTTGGACCACTCGCTGGTAAATTGACGGATCAGTCAAACAAAAAAATGGTCATGCTTGTTTCTGGCTTTATTCGTACAGCAAGCGTCATTTTTATGCTGATAGCGATTAAAACAGGGTCCGTTTGGTGGATGATCGCCTTTCTTATTTTCATCCAAATTTCTGCCGCCTTTTATTTCCCAGCGCTACAAGCTGCTATCCCCCTTGTTGTTGAGGAAAAGGACCTTTTGCGAATGAACGGTGTTTATATGAATGTATCCACTCTTTCGCGAATCTTGGGGACAGCGGTAGCAGGAATCTTCTTATCCATTATGTCTCTTTCAATGGTGTATATCGCTTCTTTTATCGCCTATTTCTTGTTATTTGTTTTGACATGGTTCCTGACCTTAGACGAGTCAAAAAAAGAGCAGAAGAGTTCAAAAACAAAAGAATCGTCCAGTACCAGCTTTAACGATATCTTTCCCATTATTAAAGGATTGCCGATTGTATTTATGACGCTCGTTTTAACGCTTGTCCCCCTGTTATTCATTGGCGGATTTAACCTGATGGTGATCAATATTAGCGAACTTCAGGATAGCTCGACAATTAAAAGCTGGATTTATACCGCTGAAGGAGTAGCCTTTATGCTCGGAGCATTCGTTGTTAAACAAATAAGTCATAAATTCTCACCTTATACGATTTTATTTTTCTTTTCATTTATTATTGGGTTATCACAAGTGCTGCTTTACTTTGCACAAATTCCGCTCCTATCTGTTTTCGCCTTTGCTTTATTTGGCTTTGCTGTCGGTTGCTTTTTCCCAACTACCGCGACCATTTTTCAAACAAAGGTGCCAAAAGACTTTCACGGCAGGTTCTTCTCCTTCCGAAATATGCTTGATCGCCTCATTTTCCAAGTTGTTCTATTAATAACAGGATTTTTATTGGATGCAGTCGGTTTGCCTTATATGACGGTGATCTTCGGGACATTCTCTCTGTTGATGACGACTTTCTTTTATATGAAGTTTAAAAAATTAAACATAGCCTCTCAAGTAAGAGACAAAATTAGTTAACGGTAAAAAACCATCAGTTAGGAGAAAACCTTCCTAACTGATGGTTTTTATTGTTGTGGCCGCCCTTGTTTCTCTCCGTTTAAAATCAGGTGGAAAGTAACATCTGCTTTTAATGAATCAGATACGGCACAATATTTTTCTTTTCCAAGATCAATCGCTCGCCAAATCTTTTTGCTATCAATTGCCCCATCAATGATAAAAGTGACATCGATGGAAGTGAATCCCTTCGGAAGTTCTTCTTTTCTTGTTCCATCTGTTTCAATTTCGAGCTTTTCAATCAAGGATAGATGCGGCTTTAAAATCATCGTCACATCAATCCCAATACAGCCTGCCAATGCGCTTAATAGCATTTCTGTTGGAGTCGCCCCTTTTCCAGCTCCTCCGTAAGCCTCTGTCGCATCCATTTCCACAGCATAGCCGGAATCTCCGACTGAAGTAAAGGCGCGCTGCCCTTGCCATCTTGTACGTACTTTCATTTCAAATCCCCCCTCTTTTACGTCATTTTTAAAAACTTCTTCGCCCGCTCTGTTTGCGGGTTCGTGAAAAATTGTTCTGGTTTTCCCTCTTCCACAATAACGCCATCTGCCATGAAGATGATCCGATCTGCTACCTCACGAGCAAATTGCATTTCATGTGTAACGATCAGCATCGTCATTCCATCCTGTGCAAGCTCTTTAATCACGGCTAATACTTCGTCTACCAACTCCGGGTCAAGGGCTGAAGTCGGCTCATCAAATAGCATTACTTCAGGCTCCATTGCCAGTGCTCGAGAAATCGCCACCCTTTGTTGCTGTCCACCTGATAGTCGTGAAGGATAGCTATCCTTTTTCTCTAATAATCCTACTCGTGCAAGCAATTTTTCTCCCCTCTGAATAGCCGCTTGCTTATCCACTTGCTTCACAGTAAGCAAGGCTTCAATGACATTGCCAAGCACCGTTTTATGGGGATATAAATTAAACTGCTGAAACACCATCCCTGTGTGCATTCGTATGTTACGAATATTTTTTTTCTGCTCTTTTTTCGATTGTGTGTCAGCAAGCAAAAGATCATTAACTTGTATTTGACCGCTCGTCATCTCTTCTAACCCATTGATACAACGAAGGAACGTGCTTTTTCCTGAGCCGCTAGGGCCTAAAATAGCAACGACCTCTCCAGTTGCTACTGTCACATCAATGTTCTTTAACACTTCTTGTCTATTAAAGCTTTTTGACAATCCTTCAATATTAATCATACAAAAACTCCCGTTTATTCATAAATTGATAGGCGTTTTTCCAATCTTTCAAGGAAAAAGGAGAAGCCTGTGCTCATGATCCAATACATCAAACCAATCGCTAAGTAAAATGGCATATACACATAATATTGAGCAATCAAAAGCTGAGCGGAGCGCAATAGCTCAGTCACAGTAATCACTGACACAAGCGATGTTTCTTTTAACATTCCAATAAAGGTGTTACCGGCTGGTGGAATCGCCACTCGAATTGCTTGCGGTAAAATGATTCTTCTCATCGTCTGAAAGGGCGTCATTCCGGATGCATAAGCGGCTTCCATTTGCCCTTTCGGAATCGATTGAATAGCTCCGCGTAACGTCTCTGATAAATAAGCACCGATGCTAATGCTTAGCGCGATATAAGCTGCCACTAATGGCTCTAGCTTAATACCATAATCCACTAAGCCGTAGTAAACGATAATAATTTGTACAAGCGTTGGCGTTCCCCGAATAATCGATACATACGCCCGAGCAATCCAGCGAATCAACCGATTGCCTTTAAGTCTAGCGATGGCTGTAATGACCGCTATAATTGAGCCAAAAAACATCGACACAACCGTGATAAGGAGCGTATAATACGCCCCTTTTAATAAAAAGGTCAGATTATCTAATACAAGATCCATTATTTACGATGATCCTTTCTTATTCTGTTGGCTCTTCTCCAAACCATTTCACATAAATTTCTTTATATGTGCCATCTGCTTTCATATCTGACAAAATTTTGTTCAATTCTTTCACAAAATCTTCATTGCCTTTACGGACTGCAATACCTGCTTGATCCGATTTAACTGGCTCACCGACTGCTTTAATTTTAAAACCATTTTTCTCTACAACTGGTTGCATCGCGTACATATTGTTAATGGTTGCATCAATGCGGCCAGCATCTAAATCTTTTAATGAAGTAATGACATCATCATACGTTTTAATATTGAACTCACCGACTTCTGGCAATAGCTTTGTACGAAGATACGTTTCATCATTTGTCCCTAAGCCCACACCAATATCTTTTCCTTTAAAATCTTTCACTGTCTTAATGTCATTATTATTTTCAGCGACAATGACTTTTACATGATTCGTAATGTACGGATCTGAAAAGTCCATTTGCTCTTTACGTTCATCAGTAATCGTCATTTGACTAATTACCGCATCAAATTTCTCTGTTTGTAAACCTGCTATCAGACCAGAGAATTCCTGTGCCACAAATTCAACTTCTACCCCTAATCGCTTCGCTACCTCTTTTGCTATATCCGCATCGAATCCATCCATTTCTTTTTTATCATTTAAAAAGTTGTATGGAGGGTATGTGCCCATTAAACCAACTTTCAACTTGCCTTCTTCTTTAATTTGATTCAATAAATTTTCTTGGCCTTCTTCCTTTATCTCCTTCGAGTCTTTTGACTTCTCCGAGCTACAAGCGCTAAGTAATGCCGCAAAAACAACAAGCAAAATTATAGAGTGAAATATATTTCTCTTCTTCATCGTATTCTCCCCCTTTTTTATATTCCTAATAGTCCGAAAAATTCAAACCGAACAACTTCCTTCGCCAACTCTTTCGCTGTTTTCTGATGTAAGTTAGAATGAGTCGTAATCGGACCAAATAACCATTTCGATAAAATGCCTTCTAGCAAACTAACTAATAATGCAGACTGTATGGAAGGATCATTATTCGGCAAAATCCCAAAATCAATAGCTCGCTCAATATTTTTCTTAAAAGCTTCCTCTACTTGAAGGCGAGTTTCCATAATTGCTTTATGAATGGAAGCTTCACTCTCCATGCCTCGTAGCAAAATCTCCATAAAAAATTGGTTGTCCTGTGAAAACAAGAATAAGTTTTCAAACAAACGCTCCGATGCTTTCACCGTATCCTGCACGGTTCCAGGAGATTGACGATACCCTTGAGACACCACTTCCAATAAACTCTGTCTTCCCTTATCAATAATTTCAAAAGCAATTGCCTCTTTGCTTTTGAAGTACCAGTAAAAAGTTCCTTGAGCGACACCAACTTCACTGACGATATCGGAAATTTTTGTCTTATGATAGCCTCGGCTAGCAAATAATTGCAAAGAAATCTGCAAAATCTGCTCTCTCCGATCTACGTTGTGACGAGTTTCACTCATCCCTTCCCCCCTCTCGATTGATTAGTCAGTCAATTTAATTTATATCCTACAAAACAAATCTGTTTAAGTCAATAAATACTATTAGTTTTATCGGAATTATTTCAGTATAAGGTTTTATATTTGATATATCTTTTATACTAAGTACAACATTTATACAAAAATAGGAAAAATGTATATAGAGAAAGAGTAATATAACAAGCACGTCTTTTACCACTCCTCCATATATTGATGTTAACCATGATGATAGAGGAGGGATCGACTGATGGCCCATCTATATTCTAAAGGCTGGTTTATTCAACAATTAAAACAAGCCAATATCACAAAGCTGGAAGGACGAAAACTGGAAACATACAAAACTCACATTGTGCGTAATCTATACGTTCAGCTTGTCGAACAAAAGGAAAACAAAGCGAAATAAATCCCAGGCCCCGTCTACAATTAAGACGGTTCCTGGGATTTCTGGCTTTATATAGGCATTCTTCAAGCTTGTTGTTTCGCTTTCTTCGACCTTGTATAGCTTTCCTTTGACTTTCTGGTAGTTTCTTACACATTAAACTTGCTAATTAATCCTTGTAAATTCTCTGATCGGCTAGATAGCGCTTGTGAAGCAATTGTGATCTCCTCCATTGATGCAAGCTGCTCTGCTGCTGTTGCTGCCATCTGCTCAATATGATTTGCCAGTTCATCCATCAATTGAAGAATTTCTTTAAAATTCACTTCTGTATAATGAACAATATCTAAACCACTCTTCACCTCTAACATTTCCAATTTGGCTTGATTGTTGATTAATACATCCTGTATATAATGATGCTTCTAAATTATGAATAAAACTGCCCATTCCATCACCTGTACTTTACGTTTTTCGTAGCAGCGTCTTTTAATGCAACACAGACATTTGACTTAATTTCTCAATCGCTGGAATGTCCGCCGGTGCCCAATCTAACGATGTTAATTCATGTGGTGCCAACCATTTTATGGCCACATGCTCCGTTAAGACAGGTTTCCCTTCCACAATTCGGCAGAAAAATGTCGTTAAATGCACAATACCAAAGTCATATTCATAAACGGTATGTTCAACTTGTTCACCAATCTCAATCTTGCAATGCATTTCTTCTTCAATTTCACGACGCAATGCTTCCTCTGGTGATTCTCCTTGTTCAATTTTTCCTCCTGGAAACTCCCATTTCAGTGGCAGTATTTGCCTTTCTCCTCTTTGCGCACATAGAATTTTCCCATTTTCAATAATGACGGCTCCGACAACATCTATGTTTTTTTTTATAGTATCCTCCGAAAAATATGTTTCACGTGAAACATGTCTATTATTGAATTCTAAAAATCAAAAATCGTTCATTTTCATCTTTTTCAAACAAATGCGGAACTCTCACTTCTTTCAAAAGCTCAAACGGTGTATTCCTTTCAAGAAAATGGATATATTCAATGGTTGGATAGTAAAGAATGACATCGACAAACCGCTTATGTTGCTCAACAGAAAGCAAAATATTAGTAACGACCTTCATAAAAATCTGGATGGAAAAAGGATTAAAAAAATAAAATCGATTGTCCGTTGGCTCCACTTTATACTTCTCAGCTGGACCGCATACAAAGCGAATAGTATCCTCTTTTGAATCCCTTGTTTTCATATAACGCTCTTTGTTTTCCACTGCTTCTTGATATAGCTGTTTATTCACTTCAATTCCTGTGACCGACAATTGGAAATGATAATGGACGTAAAATGGCAGCCGTCCTTTTCCGCAGCCAAAATCCACGACATGATCTATCCTTTTTAATTCATACGAACGAGTCAGCTCATCCAACGCCACATAAGGTGTCGCTTCATAACGATTATAATGAACTAATTGTAGTGGGCATTCTTTCATACCAATGGTTTCAATCCCTAAAAGCTGATCATACTCGTGTTCTGTCATAACATATCTCTCCATTTAAAAATGACAGACATCTCTTCATGGAAATGTCTGTTTACATACATTATATAGCAAAAAAATGATATGCGCTGCCGATCAGTTTGTAGTTACATTAAACACAAATGGCTCAAAATCCAGCTCATAATCTTCGGATGAAGCTTCTGCATGAGTTAGTGTGCATAACACAAAAAGGACGCCCCAAACCGATCATTTGGGCCATCCTCTACTTACGTATTCATTCTTACCCGAACTTTCGAAGCTTCGGAAAAGAGATTAAGCCTAATAGGTTAATGTTGTGTTCTTTTCCTTTCGACCGAACTTTACCGAAGAAAGTTCCTAGAAAGTCTTCCCATACTTTTCCTAGCGTTTTCTTAGATTGAGGATTATTGACAATGGCATCCATTGTGGATTGTAATGCATAGTCTAAGTGTAATAGGGCCTGTCGTAAATGACTAATCACTTCCTCATTGTGCTCCTTCATGAAGGTCACTCCTTTGGATAAAAATTTAAGAGAAAATGCTTTGTTCCGAATCCTCTACTTCGTACGCATGGCCATCTATACACATGTCTCGCTCAAGATACTTTTGCATTCGGTCAAACTTCACTTCCGCCACGATGTCTTCTAGTTCTTCCTTGGCGGAAACAACTAAGTATTTCATCTGTTTAGAGAAATCATACAGCATGGGGCGTAGTGTTTTTCTTGCCACTGGAATGATCGCTGTGCTTGCAATAATGAGCGCAGAGCCCACAATGACACGTTGCACTAACATGTTCAAACCCTCCTTTTCATTAGATTATTTTTTCCAATTATGGTCTCACTTATACAGCTAAAGCGAGCGTTTCTTCTTTACGATCTCTTTGCACCCATTTGATTACTGGCTTGGCTAGAGTAGCTGAACTTGCTGCTACAGCGATGACGGCCGCCCATCCCATGATGGAGATCGGTACAGTATTAAAGATCCCTTGCAGTGGAGGAATGTAAATGCAGGCTAACAACGATAACCATGAAACACCTAAAGCTCCCACTAAGAAACGATCTTTTGACCATTCGCCCATTTTTTCATCTTCAGACCCTAATTGTCTCCAAGAGAATGTTTGAATGAGTTGTCCTGCTACTAATGTGGCAAAGGCTGTTGTTTGTGCAACCGCTAATGGCGCACCTAATGCTAAACTTCCGGCAAATAAAGCAAGCGAACCTAAGCCTAACAGAACTCCGCGAGTAACGACTTGTTGGTATAAACTCTTATCGACAATGCCTTGGCGTTTGGTGATTTTTTTCTTATTTCCTGGGTTCACAGCTAACACCATTGCTGGCAGGGCATCTGTTAGTAAATTCATAAGTAAAATTTGGACAGGCACGATAGGAAGTGGTAACCCTACGAGTACAGCTGTTGTGGTGACCATAATTTCGGCCAGATTTCCACATAGTAAACAGCCCAGTGCTTTTCGAATATTACCAATGATGGTGCGACCTTCTTTCACTCCATCTACAATAGAACTAAAGTGATCTTTCTTTAGTACCATATCCGATGTTTCTTTCGTCACCTGTGTACCCGTTTTCCCCATGGCAATCCCGATATTGGCTTTTTTAATGGCTGGGGAATCATTGACGCCATCACCAGTCATCGCTACGATATGTCCATTTTTTTGCAATAACGAAACAATCCGTAATTTATGTTCTGGTGTCACTCTGGCGTACACTTTAATATCGTTAATCTTCTCGGTCAAAGCCTCATCAGAAAGTTGATCGATATCTTTACCAGTCATTATTTGATCATCTGGTCCACAAATACCTATCTGCTTGGCAATGGCCATCGCTGTTTGCGGATGATCACCGGTAATCATGACCGGTTTAATGCCTAATTGCAAGGCTTCATTAATGCTTGTTTCTACATCTTCTTTCGGTGGATCCATCATGCCGACCATTCCGACATAAATTAATTCCTTCTCAAGCCCATCTTGACATTGTTCATCGGGTTCATTGTTTAATGGAGCATAAGCGAATCCAAGCACACGTAAGGCTTCGTTCGCGAATTGTTCAGTTTGCTTATATATTTTCTTTTTCACTAGTTCTGTCAGCTTCAGTTTCTTGCCATTCTTTTGATAATGGGTACAGCGTTCAAGCACCTTTTCAATAGAGCCTTTTGTTAAAATATAACAATCTTTATGTTGTTCTGTCTCTTTGCAAACGACGCTCATCATTTTTCGATCGGAGTCAAAAGGAACTTCCTGTACACGTTTCCAGTCTGTTAGACCATCCATAATGCTTTTTTGCTTGGCGGCTAATGTAATAATCGCCCCCTCTGTCGGGTCTCCTTTAATGTCCCAGCCTTCTTCTGTTTCGTGAAGGCTTGTATTGTTACATAGCACACCTATTTTCAAAAGTTGTTCAAGGTCATGACAGCAAGATTCCTCTCCAGCTTCATCAACAATTTGTCCATCAGGGATATACCCATTTCCTGTGACATCGTATTCTTTAGCAACGGTAGCTATTTTCGTAACCGTCATTTCATTTTTGGTGAGTGTTCCTGTTTTATCAGAACAGATCATCGTTGTCCGGCCAAGCGTTTCTAAAGCAGCCAGCTTACGAACGACCGCATTTTTCTCTGCCATCCTCATAATTCCAGCTGTTAATGCGATGGTGATCGTTACTGGTAATCCTTCTGGTATCGCCGAAGCGGCGAGAGCAACAGACATCGTCATAATTTGTGTGATCGGCATCCCTCTAAGAAGCCCCACCGCAAACACAACGCCACCTGCTAGAAACGCCACCTTCATAAATGTTTTACTAATGGAAGTGACTTGCTCCTGTAATGGTGTAACTTCCTCTTTGTCATTGGTTAACAAGGTAAGTAGATGGCCCATTTCCGTGTAATTACCTGTGTTGACAACCATTAGTTTTGCTTTTCCACGTGTCACATGTGTGCCCATATAGGCCATATTCGTACGATCGGAAAGTGATCGATCGTCTTCAATTTGCAGAGCATTTTTTTCTACTGGAAGGGATTCACCCGTGAGAGCAGCCTCATTAATTTCTAAATTCCAGCTTTGTAAAATACGCATATCAGCTGGAACTCTATCGCCAGCCTCTAATTCCACGATGTCACCTGGAACGAGGTCGTCTGCTGACACCTCCTGCACATTGCCATTTCTGATGACTCGACAGTTAGGCGGCACGAATTCGCTTAATGATTCTACCGTTTGCTCTGCTTTTCTTTCCTGAACTGTTCCGATTCCAGCATTAAGAAGTAAAATCGATCCCATGATCATGCCGTCAAATAAATGCCCGGTAAATAAACTAATTAGAGCGGTGGAACCTAAAATAATCGTCGTTAATTCTTTAAATTGTCCCAAATAGGCACGTAACCAATGAGGCTTTTGCTTCCCGCTCATTCGATTTTTTCCATACGATGATTGGGCTGATTTCACTTGTTCAGTCGTTAAGCCATTCCGTTGGTCGGTATTGTAATGGTCATACAATTCAGCGGCTTCTAAACGATACCAGGAAGCTTGTTCTTGTATATGGTGTTTACTATTTTTCACAACAGCTTTTGACTTTGTCATTTTTCTTTCGGTCCACGTTTTCGCCCTTGACATAAAGGTTAAACACATAGCATCCGCTATTAAATTAATGATAGGAGCGAACACGAATAATCGAGTGGCTACCAATGTGCCGAGTATATTCCACACTTTTGTCACTTTCACATTTCGATTGACCATTTTGTCTAGCTGCTTTGCATGGTCATACGTATCTGCTATCGCCTTCAATTCATCCATTTTAATGGATGGATAAAAAGAAACGATATTGTTATTTGTAGCGGAAATATGATCCGTAACAAATAACACTTCCTCTCTTCTTTGAGGAAGCTGCCCATCGGTTATATGACATAACTCTAGTCCATAGGTAGTTCTTAACTCTTCTTCCCATTCGGATAATGGCCTGTCACTTCTGTTATTTAAATAGCGAATAGTTGTTCCTTGAGGCAGCTTTTCGAATAACGCCTGGCATTCGGATCGTAAAGAAGAATGATCAATTAACAAAGACGCATCATCAAATACGACAGCTTTCATTTGGGATAACTGATACATCGATCCATTTAATGGGATTTTTTGGTTATTTTCTTTAGCCATGTGATTGGCTTGTTTCCAAGCATATTCGGTTGGCTGAAGAGCCGGACGCGGATTAGCTGCCAATAAGACAGCAAATGCTGATAGCGGATTGCGAGTTAAAAAGAGGCTCGCTCCAGCGGCAGCAAAGCCAAACTTGCTCATTTTCCGACTGTATGTCTCAATTTCAGGTGAAATGTATGGCTGATCAAATAGCTCTTCATCCACACTCTTTTGCCTTTTCCAATTTAAATATTGCAATAAGCTGATACCAGCCAATACAATAAGGTTCTCACGAATCAAGGCTAAAGCTAAGGAGCTCGCTCCTAATAAGAGATCCATATTTACTTTCTTCTCTTGATTAAACTGCTGTAATCCTCTACGAATAAATGGATAACCTGAACAAATACCGATTAATCCACTTAAATAAAATGGAACCGGATGCCTAGAAAGACTCGAAGCTCCTTTCCATACTTGCTTCACTCCTAATACCCCTAAGCCTGCTGTTGAAAGAGCTAAAGGGATGGACACCTTTTCCTCACGAGTCAATCGGTCATTCGCAATCGACACCGTTTGTAATCTTTCCGGTATTTGATAGCTAGCCTCACGACTTGAGAAATATGTTTGTTCCGTTTCATAAGTGGCAGCTACTTCTTGATATGAGGCTTTTGATTCCGCTATTTCTTGTTCAAGTGCATGATCATACTCCTCTTTTTCCCCTTGATGGATTTTCTGAAAGAGGGCTTCTTCAAATTTCGTTATATATAGACTAAGAACATCTAATGACACGGCATCCACACTGTATGTGATTAATACATTACCCGTATGAACGTTGGCATCCACTATATGGACTCCGTCGATAGTAGAAAAGATTTTCTCAAATTTTTCTTTAGCCACTTCATTATGCTTTAACCCATAAAGCTCAAATCTTAGTCTCCCAGGCAAGACATGAAATGATCTTTCTTTCCATAATGAAATTTCCAATGATTAGCCCCCCTCTCTCTACAGAAAATTTATAAAAGATATTTTGAACAATCACTGATCTTTTTATGCATTGGTTGAATTGTATTAATTTCGATTATTTTTATAATTATTGGAAATAATAAAGTTAAAATTAAAAATTGAGGTGGCCAATGTGTTAAAAAAGTTATTTGCGATCAATAATCCCATTACGTGGATTTCAGCAGCTGCGCTCATTTTAGTGGTCTCTCCCGAGGCTAGAAGCGGCACAAGAAAAATGTTAGTCAAAGGGACAGGAGCAGTCTTATCATTAAGTGATTCTGTTAAAACATTAGCTTTAGGCTCTAGAGAACAATTTGGGAAATTTCTTGAAGAGGCAAAAGTTGAAAAAGAACAGATGAACATTCCAGAAATGATTGAAATGGGCGGCGAAAGAATGAAACAAAGCCTGCAGGGAGCGATGGAAAAGTCGAAGCAGACGTTCGAGAAAACGAAAGGCTCGATGGAGAATATATTTGAAAAAACAGCTGATGTCACTAATCTTGACACAAGTGCTTATAATGTGGTCAATGATCATCTAGTCAAGGCAAAATTGGATGAAATCGAACAACAATTTCATTAAAAAACAGCGTGCAAGGAAGCGGCACGCTGTTTTAATATGTTCGCTCTATTCCTTCTAATAGCAATGGATGGTTGCCTAATAAAGCAGGGTTGTGAAAAATCATATGTCCAGCCTGTCTACCTACATAAGAGCCAATACGATCTCCAATAATCCCTCCAACTGTCATACCTAAAATACTTCCCACACCAGGAAGTAAGGAAGATCCTACTGCCCCGCCATACTCCATTCCAGCCATAATTCCAAATGTGCCAGTAATATTTTGCGTTGTACATACGGCATAGTCTTTTCTACTTAAATGCCCTTGGTTTAACGATCGTGTATCTTGTATTTGTGATAACGCTCCTGATAATACTCCACCTATAATACTTGAGCGATGAAACAATAAAATATCCCCCTTTAAACGACTGAGCTAGCGACGCATTGCTAATAATGTGATCATTTAAAGAGGGAAATATACATGATTGTGGTAACCATCCAATTGATGGATGATGCCCTGTGTTTTGTTTTTATTCAAATAAACTCAAAAATTCGCCGTATCCTTCTTCAATCAGCTTACTCTTCGGTACAAATCGTAAAGCCGCTGAATTGATACAATAGCGTGCACCATCTGGACCAGGGCCATCATCGAAAACATGACCGAGATGGGAATCGGATGTTTTCGCTCGAACCTCGATTCGTCTCATTCCGTGTGACGTATCTAATTTCTCGGCGATTTCCATGCGGCGCAGTGGCTTAGTAAAACTTGGCCAACCGCAGCCAGCATCGTATTTATCGAGCGAACTAAAGAGCGGCTCGCCAGAAATGATGTCGACATAAATGCCTTCTTCTGTATGATTCCAAAATTCATTGCGAAATGGCGGCTCTGTCGCATTGTTTCTCGTGACTTCATATTGAAGCGGCGTTAATTCTTTACGCAACTGTTCATCGCTTTGTACTTTCTTCCAATGCTCGCGAATGAATGGCGCACGGCCAGAGCCCTCTTTGTACATATTGTAGTGAAATGCGTTCTTTTTATAATAATGCTGGTGCTTTGCTTCAGCCTTATAAAAAGGGCTTGCTGGCAAAATTTCCGTCGCAATCGGTTTTTGAAAGCGACCGCTGGCGGCTAGTTCCGCTTTAGAAGCTTCAGCCAATTGCTTTTGCTCATCATTATGATAAAAAATCGCCGTCCGATAGGATAATCCTCGATCATTGAATTGACCACCTGCATCAGTTGGGTCAATTTGCTGCCAATATAGCTCCAACAATTTTTTATATGGAAATACATTGGGATCAAACGTAATTTGTACAGCTTCATAATGTCCCGTTGTATCCGAACATACTTCTTCATACGTTGGATTGACTGTATGCCCACCCGTGTACCCAGAAATCACTTCTTCAATTCCCGGCTGCTCATCAAATGGTGCGACCATACACCAAAAACATCCACCTGCAAATGTAGCTAATTGCAATGATTCAGACATAACTAATCGACTGCCACTAAAAACATAGACAAAAGTCTATCCTTAGAATTTTCCTGCTTCCTCGTACCCCATTTGGCTAAACTTCTAGCTAATCTGGTGAATGTAGCACTCCACAGGCGTGATTTCGGGGGTAGCCCCACCTATCATACATCATTCTATTTAAGTTAAAATGATGTATTCTTTTGCTTGTAAAAGGTTGATCGCTGCATTTAAGTCTCGATCCATCTTGTGGCCGCAATCGCATGTGTATACACGATCCGATAGTTTTAAATCCATCTTTTTTTCTCCACAACAAGAACATAATTTCGAAGACGGATAAAACCGATCCACTTGTCTCAGCTCAATGTGTAACTCTTTACATTTCGCTGTGAGCCAAGTTTTAAATGTGTAAAAACATTGTTGTGCGATTACTTTCGATAGGTGCCGATTCTTCATCATTCCTTTTACATTCAAATCCTCTATTGTGATATAACTTGGCTTGGTTTTCGCCACTTGAGTCACAATAGACTTAACATACTCTAAGCGGATATTTGCGAAACGAGCATGAAGTTTTTGAACTCTAAGAATGTTTTTGTTTATGTTTGCTCTTTTAGTAACAGCTTTTTCACCTCGCTTTTTTAGATATTCATACTTACGAGACAAAGAGCGTTGTTCTCGTTTTAATTTCTTTTCTAACTTTCTTACCCGTATGGAACGGTTGATATTTTTATACACTGAACCATTACTACATACGGCGAAGTCTTTGATGCCTAAGTCCATGCCCAGTCCTTCATTTGTAACAGGAGGCTGTCTTCCTTGAGGCTCTACTTCACAAAGAACAGAAACATAATACCTTCCTGCTTTTCGTGAAACGGTTCCGCTTTTTACGACAGCCGTCTCGGGGAGGTATCCGAATTCCTTCAAACGCATCCAACCAAGTGTAGGGATTTTCACTCGGTGTCTCTCGACGGTCCAATCCGTTTTGTTGTTCTTTGGAAAATAGCATTTAACATCTTGCTTCTTTTTCTTTTTGAAACGCGGAAATTTCACTTTCCCTGCGAACAAGTTTCTAAAGGCTTTATCCGCATTCATAATCGCTTGCTTAACAGCTTTACTAGATACTTCTTTAATCCATTGATCTTGTTCTAGCGTATGAACATTATTCAGCCATTTGGAAAAGTCGAACCCAGTCATAAACGAGCCGTCTTTTTCGTACACTTCTTTGTTCTTCGCCAGATAAAAATTGTACACGTATCGACAAACGCCGATCGTTTGGTGTATTTTCGTTTTTTGTTCGGTTGTCGGCTTAATTTCTATGAAATAGGCTTTCTTCATCTACTCACCACCTTGCATTCATTATACCCTAGAACTAATTTTAATTGGAATAAAATAACATTAGTTATATATTATCCATGAGGTGAAAACATGAGGAAAGACTTAAAAACAAGAAGTCAGATCGGTAGTGCCATTGATAATGAATGACTTAAGCAATGGAGAGAATATTCTAAAGAAACGGGAATGCCTATTTCGAAATGATTGGATCAAATGATAAAGATGTTTCTAGAATCCATTTAAAACTAACTGTTTTTTAGAGTGTTTGTCCATACTTGTACCTGATTCTCTATATTTTTAATAACAGTTGGTAGCTCCTTTACGTTGAGTGTTGCGAAAATACCTGCTTTTAGTATAACAATTATTCCTTTCATATTGAACTACCCCCACCTACCTCTACACGAGCTTGAGGTGGGGGATTCTCCTGTTTCTAGTTCCCCTCGTTCAACAAAGAGGATACAACGATATCGAAATTCGGTAGTGTCTTTATGTAAGGCGACCTATTCGATCTTCCAACGAAAGGGAAAAAAACACACGTTCTAAAAAAAGAGACATTTTCTTTAAAAAAGAACAAACCGATTCATCCCACTTTCTCTATACATATCCTTTCCGACATTGGAAAAGATATGATTCATAAGGAAAAATAAGAAAGGACGTAATGTTATATGGACGATTTATTTATTGCTCGTTCTTTATTTGGAACAACGATGGCCTTCCATATCATCTTTGCCACGATTGGAGTAGGATTGCCGTTCATGATTTTAACGGCCGAATTACTTTATCAAAAAACAAAAGATTTGGACTATGTGGTCATGGCGAAGCGCTGGACAAAAACATTTGCGGTGTTATTAGGGGTTGGGATTCCCACTGGTACCATTGCTGGTGTGCAATTATCGCTATTATGGCCAGGGTTTATGGAAGTGATTGGTCGGGTGATGCCGCTTCCTTTTCAAATTGAAATTTATGCTTTTTTTGTCGAAGCATTATTTATGTCCATTTATGTGTATGCCGCGGAACGAATTGCTCCGTGGATGAGAATTGTTAGTTTAGTCTTTGTCGCTTTAGGAGCGTTGGCATCCGCTGTGTTAATCACCAATGTTCACGCTTTTCAAGGAACACCCGCCGGTTTCCGTTATGAGAATGGAAAATTTGTTGATATTGATCCTTGGGCTGCCTTCTTTAATCCCAGCTTTTTTGTCACAGCAGGTCACGTTGCCTTATCCGCTTATGTGGTCGGCGCATTTGTTGTTGCGTCTGTCGCTGCCTATAAAATGATGAAAAATAAACGTGAATCGAAAGTGTATCTTTTTCACCAAAAAGCATTAATGATTAGCTTAGTTGTCGGAGGGATTTGCTCTTTTCTAACGGCAATCAACGGGCATGAATCCGCTCAATATTTACATGAATATCAACCGGAAAAGCTAGCGGCAGCGGAAGGCTTATTTGATACTCAATCGCACGCTCCTTTAGCTATTGGAGGAGTCACAGATCGTGACACACAATCGGTGAAAGGAGCCATTGAAATTCCATGGTTGCTTAGCTTTCTAGCAGGTAATAGCTTTGACACCGTCGTCGTCGGCTTGAACGACTTTCCTGAAGAATATTGGCCACCCCTTTTTATCCATACGTTATTTAATGTGATGGTGGGCATTGGCTCTCTCCTTATTTTTTTAGCATTCGTTGGACTCATATGGAAAAAGCTAAGCAAGAAAGAGCATTTTCCAAAAGCTTTGCTGTGGATATACGTATTGAGTGGTCCACTTGCTATCATTGCCATCGAATGCGGCTGGATTTTCGCTTGTACTGGGAGACAACCTTGGGTGATTTATCATGTATTACAAACGGCTGATTCAGTAACATCAGCCCCTAATTTAATGATTCTCTTTATTTTATTCTTGATCGTATATGTAATTTTAGGTGTCGCCGTCGTGGCCGTACTTCTATACTTTTTTAGAAAAAATACGGAGTTAGATGATTTAAAAAAAGCAGAAGAAACGTACATAGTGAGTTAATTTCAATCGATAGGAGAGAATGCCAATGACTGATGCGTTGATCGCAATTACCGTTCTTTGGGGATTTGTCTTTATTTACTCTGTCATGGCCACGATGGATTTTGGAGCCGGCTTTTGGTCGATGATTTATATTAACCGAAAACAAACGAGGGCTACCAATGTCGCTAATCGGTACTTATCCCCTACATGGGAAGTGACCAATACATTTATTGTTGCTTTAGTCGTCGCCGTTTATAGCCTGTTTCCTACCGCTGCTTATGTGTTAGGCACGATCCTGCTCATTCCGGGAAGTATTATTTTGCTGTTGCTGGCAATTAGAAGCGGCTTTCTCGTGTTTTCAAATATCGCCACTGACTATCAAAAGCCATTAACGTATGTGTCAGGTATCACAGGCATTTTCATTCCCGGACTGTTAATTAGTGTCTTGCCGATTACTCATGGGGCATTTATCGATGATCAAAATGGTACGCCCATCTTAAATTTGCAAAAGCTGTTTACGAGCCCGAATGAATATGCCTTTATTGGCTTTGCGATCAGCAGTACGCTCTTTCTCTCTTCTTTATTATTGGCGGATTACTCCAAAGCTTCTCAGGAAAAAGAAGCGTATGAAACGTACCTGCGTGATGCCCGCATTCTTGGGCCGATTTCATTAGGGATGGCTTTTCTGATTATGAGGACCTTACAATTAGAAGCTCCTTGGCTCTACGAACGAATGATGGATGATCTTCCTTTGCTATTTCTTTCTATCGGCTTCTTTTTCATTGGAGGCATCGGTCTTTTTTTGCCCTCTCTTCAAGATAAAAACGTTCGTGGGATGCCAAGGCTAGCCGTCGTTGCCGTAGCTATTCAATACTTGATTGCTAGCTATGTATACGGAAAAGCTCACTTGCCCTATATTGTTTATCCCGATGTGACAATTGAATCAGCTTTTACCGATCCGAATTCGTTTAGGGCCGTGTTCGTAACGTATATTGTGGGGTTTGCTATCCTATTTCCCGGCTTCTTTTACTTTTGGCGCTTATTTATGAATGATAAAAAATATTTACAACAAAAAAGCCGGTGAACGCCGGCTTTTTTGTTACTCTTGGCACTTCACAAGATTTTCCTATACAATTTAATAAAAAACTTAAAATTGTGTGGTGAATCTGTTGTTTAAATTATTGTTAATTGAAGATGACGCTTCTTTATTTCATGAAATAAAAGATCGCTTAGAACAATGGTCTTATGATGTATACGGGATTGCTGATTTCAATCAAGTACTGCAAGAGTTCACAGCGATTAAACCAGATTTAGTCATCGTTGATATTCAATTGCCGAAATTTGATGGCTTTCATTGGTGTCGATTGATCCGCTCTCACTCCAATGTACCGATTATTTTCTTATCTTCTCGTGACCATCCGACCGATATGGTAATGTCGATGCAGCTCGGGGCCGATGACTTTATCCAAAAGCCGTTTTATTTTGATGTGCTCGTGGCTAAAATCCAAGCAATTCTTCGCCGCGTATATAATTACAATACCGAACCGATTGAGCTAAAAACATGGTGTGGGGCGACGATCGATTATGAGAAAAACATCGTCATCAATCAAGACAGCTCGATTGAACTAACAAAAAATGAAATCTTTATATTAAAGCAGCTCATTGAACAGAAAAATAAAATTGTCAGCCGAGAAGAATTGATCAATAGCTTATGGGACGATCAGCGCTTTGTCAGCGATAATACGTTAACGGTCAATGTGAATCGTTTGCGAAAAAAACTTGATGAACTCGGTCTAGGAAACTATATCGTGACAAAAGTCGGCCAAGGATATATGGCGGAGGAAGAGGACTCTTTCCATGATTAAAACATACATACGTGAGCGCCTCAGCTGGATCGTTCTATTTGTATTTTTACAATTACTGATTATTCTTATGACGTTTATCGATCCATCTATTCCTATTGAGTCAGCCCTTTATATCGTATTTTTATTTATGCTTGTTTTTTCGATCTTTTTAACCATTCGTTACCATAAAGAAACAAAATTTTATCAAAGCTTACAAGAACGTGATCATGACCTTGATATTACTAATCTTCCTCTGCCGGAAAGTCCGTTTGAACAAATCATCACAGCGAGCATGACCCAGCAAACACAGCGGCTCAGGCAGCAAGCAACCGAAAACCGGCTGCTGCTTGAGCAAGAAAAGGATGAGCTATTAGCTTGGATTCATGAAGTGAAAACTCCATTAACCGCCATGCATTTAATCATTGATCGCTTACAAGATGACAAGTTGAAAGCCGATATGAGGTATGAATGGCTGCGAATTCACCTCTTACTAGACCAGCAGCTTCATCAAAAACGGATTCCTTTTATGGAAAATGATTTATATATTGAGCAAGTGAATTTAGAGGAGACCCTCTTTCAAGAGATTAAAACATTGCGCTCATGGTGTATGCAAAAGCGGATCGGATTTGATGTCGATTTAAGCGAGACCACTGTTTTAAGCGATGTAAAATGGCTTGCCTTTATCATCCGACAACTGCTCACAAATGCTGTTAAATATAGTGAAGCAGCCGATATTATCATTGAAAGCTATGTAGAAAATGAGCAAACAGTCCTTCAAGTGCAAGATCTCGGACGCGGTATTGATCCAAAGGACATATCCCGCATTTTTGAAAAAGGCTTCACCTCTACAACTGAGCATCACGACCATGCAGCAACAGGAATGGGATTGTATTTAACGAAAAAAATCGCAGAACGTTTACTCATCGACATCGCTGTACAATCGGAACTTGAAGCAGGGACAACATTTACACTTACCTTTCCTAAAAGAAACAACTTCGTCCGCATATCAAGCATGTGACAAAAATGTCACATGCTTTCCCTTTTTGTTCGACCATTCGAAGGAGAAACCTACTCGATCCTTTTATAATAAAGAAGAACATAATCAATGAATCTTTCAAAAGGGAGCTTGTTCATATGACGATTTTAGAAGCAACAAAAATTCATAAAAGTTATGGAAATAAATTCAATAAGCAAGAAGTATTAAAGGGAATTGATTTAAACATTGAAAAAGGGGAATTCGTCAGCATCATGGGTCCTTCCGGTTCAGGGAAAACAACTTTGCTGAACGTACTCTCCTCCATCGACCAAGTAAGCATGGGCAATATTAAAATTAACGGAAAGGAAATGACTAACCTAAAGGAAAAACAATTAGCGGAATTCCGTAAGCACCATTTAGGCTTTATTTTTCAAGATTATAACTTACTGGACACATTGACCGTTAAAGAAAATATTCTTCTGCCATTGTCGATTACGAAAATATCGAAACAAGAAGCGGAGCAGAGATTTCAAGCACTAGCGATGGAATTAGGCATTCAAGAACTAAAAGATAAATACCCAAGTGAAATTTCCGGCGGTCAAAAGCAACGGACATCAGCTGCGCGAGCATTCATTCATCATCCAAGCATTATTTTCGCTGATGAACCGACTGGCGCCCTTGATTCAAAATCCGCTTCTGATTTATTAAATAAACTAAGTGAACTAAATCAAAAACGACAAGCTACGATCATTATGGTTACACATGATCCTGTCGCGGCCAGCTATTGCAGCCGAGTTATTTTTATTAAAGATGGCCAAATCTACACTCAGTTAAATAAAGGAAATGAAGATCGACAAATGTTTTTCCAAGGCATTATGAAAACACAAGGTGTGCTAGGCGGGGTGCAACATGAGCATTAATCAACTCATCCTCCGAAACTTGAAAAAGAATATAAAGAATTACTATCTTTATATATTTGCTTTAGTGTTTAGTGTGGCGCTTTATTTCGCCTTTGTTACTTTGCAATACGATCCAGCGATGAATGAAGTAGAAGGGTCCATTAAAGGAGCCGCTGCCATTCGAACAACGTCGATTTTACTTGTTGTGATCGTTTGGATTTTCCTTCTATATGCGAACAAAATTTTTATGAAACGACGAAGTAAAGAGATTGGCTTATTTCAATTGATTGGACTGACGAAAAATGAAATCTTTCGCCTTCTAAGCATCGAGAACTTTATCCTTTATTTCAGTTCACTAATAATTGGAACCTTTGGAGGGTTCTCTATTTCTAAGCTAGTGATGATGATTTTATTTAACATACTAGGAATTGAAGAAGTAGCTACCTTGAATTTTTCGATGCAGGCATTTATTCAAACATTAATCGTGTTTACGGCCATCTATCTCTTCATTTTATTAACCAATTACATCTTTATTAAAAAACAAACCATTTTGTCATTGTTTAAAGTTACATCAACAACAGAAGGTAAAGTGAAGAAGATATCGATATTTGAAATCATTCTTGGGATCACAGGAATCGTTTCCATCGCAGTCGGCTACTATACTTCATCAAGATTATTCTTCGGTGACTATACCACGATGCAAGAACTATTCCTTGCTATGACCTTTATTCTCACAACGGTGATTGTCGGAACATATCTTTTCTACAGAGGATCGGTCCGTTTCATTGGGAATATCATTAGAAAAAAGAAAGACGGCCACTTAAATATTAATGATGTATTATCACTGTCATCGATTATGTTTCGCATGAAATCGAATGCCATGTTATTAACGATTATTACAACTGTATCGGCCCTTGCTATTGGTTTATTATCGTTAAGCTATATTTCTTATTACTCCGCTGAAAAAACAGGGAAAAACTATGTACCTCATGACTTTTCAATGACAAACGAACAACAGGCCAAACAATTGACAAAAGAATTCGAGGCTCAAGGTATTTCATATAGCGAACAAAAAATAGAGGTCCTTCAAGTTGAAGTGGATCTGAAACAAATACTAGATACAGAGGAAGACAGCCCAAGCTTGCCTTCTGAAACGATGCCATTTCCTGTCATTAGTGACGAAGTGATAAAAGACATGGACCTCTCCGCAGACGAAGCGATGTTTTTCGGCTACGCAGACATGTTTAAAAAATTCATGCCGTTAAAGGAAACAGGACAGATAGGATTAAAAGGGAAAAGTAAGGTTCTGACACAGAAATATGTTGGATTAAGTAAAGAATTCATCGTTGCCTTTTATTTCACTGCTGGAGGGTTACCGACTTTAGTGGTGGATGACACCATTTTTGATCGCTTAAAGAAGGATCTTGATCCAGCTATTCAAAAAGAGTCCTCTATCTATATTGGCATTAATATTAAAGATGAGACTAAGGTAGAGAAAGCAAATGAGATATTTAAACAGTTTCCTTTCAGCGAAGAATTGGCCAATCACTCACAGCTAGAAATGATCACCCAACAGAAATCGAATATGGGACTCATTATGTTTATCGTTGGCTTCTTAGGACTCACTTTCTTGATCACATCCGGCTGTATTCTATACTTTAAGCAAATGGATGAGAGCGAAGAAGAAAGAGACAGTTACACCATCCTAAGAAAGCTTGGCTACACACAAAGTGATTTACTAAAAGGAATCCAAATTAAACAGCTCTTTAACTTTGGAATTCCGTTAATCATCGGCCTGCTTCACAGCTACTTTGCCGTCCAATCTGGCTGGTTCCTATTCGGTACTGAACTTTGGACACCAATGATCATCGTCATGGTCATCTACACCGGCCTATACTCCATCTTCGGCCTGCTATCCGTGCTTTACTACAAAAAAGTAATAAAAGAAGCACTTTGACAAACAAAAGCGGAAGGTGCTGTTCAGCGGCGTATGGACTGGATCGCTCCGCACGAGATAAAGGAAACACGATGAACGTCAGTGAATCGATGTTGACTTATCGTAAGAAGGAGAGAGGAAGTACAATAGCCGCTAGCGCCTGGAGCTGGACGACAACAAAAGCGGAGCCGACTGCCCTGGGCGACAAGCAGATGCCAGACCGGCAAAATGGCGTTCTTCAGCCATGAAGTCGGACTGGCATCTGACTCGAGCCCCAAGGAGGCAAAGCTAGACGATAACAAAAGCGGAAGGTGCTGTCCAGAAAGTCAATTTTCACTGACTTTCTGGACACTTCTTTGACCTTGCCAGCACTTTCTTCGACTTTCTGCTCGCTTCTTTGACCTTGCCAGCACTTTCTTTGACTTTCTGCTCGCTTCTTTGACCTTGCCAGCACTTTCTTCGACTTTCTGCTCGCTTCTTTGACCTTGTCAGCACTTTCTTTGACTTTCTAGCTGTTTCTTATTCCCCTTACACCCAAAAAATAACAATTAATAGAAGGATTTATTCTATATAAATGAAGTAAAATAAATTTATGAAAAATTTCTCAAAAAAATTTAGTGGAAAAACAAATCAAAATGTGTTATTTTTTATGTCGGTTTCTGAAATACTTTGCGAATCTGATTCAATTGGAGGGAATTTTCTTTGGAGATGACATTAGGAAATAAAGTGGTATTAATTGGAACAGGTGCTGTCGGCTCAAGTTATGCATTTGCTTTAATGAACCAGGGAATTAGTAATGAACTCGTTCTCATTGATTTAAATGAGGGAAAGACGAAAGGCGATGTCATGGATTTGGATCACGGAGTTGTGTATGCGCCTAGTCCAATGAATATCACTTTTGGTTCGTATGAAGATTGTAAAGATGCTGCAATCGTCGTCATTTGTGCAGGAGCAGCACAAAAACCAGGGGAAACTAGATTAGATCTCGTCCATAAGAATGTAAAAATTTTCGAATCAATTGTTGGCCAAGTGATGAATGCTGGATTTAACGGTATCTTTTTAGTCGCTACCAATCCAGTTGATATTTTGTCTTACGCGACATGGAAATACTCTGGTCTACCGAAAGAGAGAGTCATCGGCTCAGGAACTGTATTGGATTCAGCCCGCTTCCGCTTTTTACTAGGCCAAGAATTTAACACTGCACCTACAAGTGTACATGCCTATATCATCGGCGAGCATGGCGATTCACAACTTCCTGTTTGGAGCTCAGCCAATATTTCGAGCATACCGGTTGCATCAAAGCTAACAGATGAACGCAAGGAAGAAATCGCTGTACAAGTACGTGATGCCGCGTATAAAATTATTGAAGCGAAAGGCGCTACCTATTACGGAATTGCGATGGGATTAGCCAAAATAACGAAAGCTATTTTGCAAGATCATCAGATCACCTTACCGGTTGGTTCACTTTTAGAGGGCGAATACGGACATCATGATGTATACATTGGAGTGCCTACCGTTTTAAATAGAACAGGTGCCAAAACTGTCTTAGAGCTCTCACTAAATGAAAAGGAACAAGCTCAATTTGATCATTCCGTGAAAACATTGAAAGAGATTCAAGCACAGGTTTGGAAATAATTCGATTCACGAAGAGGAGTCTTAACTATGTTAGTAGAAACATTTGATCCATTTAATCATCTCGGCATCTCAGCATTAGTTGCTGCGGTGCCCATCATCTTGTTCCTTTTATGTTTAACGATCTTCAAAATGAAAGGACTAAATGCAGCACTACTTAATTTAGCTGTTACATTTGCTATTGTATTTTTCGTCTTTAAGTTACCAATGGGCGAATCCGTCGGCAGTGTGATCCAAGGTTTGATTCAAGGAATTTTCCCTATTGGATATATTATTGTTATGGCTGTTTGGTTATACAAAATCTCGGTGAAATCCGGGCAGTTTGACACTTTGCGTGGAAGCATTTCCAACATTACACAAGATCAGCGCCTTCAGCTTTTACTAATCGGCTTTTGCTTAAATGCCTTTCTTGAAGGAGCAGCTGGCTTTGGTGTGCCAATTGCCATCTGTGCTGTATTGTTAATTTCATTAGGCTTTCAACCATTACAAGCAGCGATGCTTTGTTTAATTGCCAATGCCGCAGCCGGCGCGTTTGGAGCAATTGGTATCCCTGTAGGTATTATTGATACATTCGGTTTAGAAGGGGTCACTTCAGCAGATGTATCTAAGATGAGTGCATTTACTTTACCACTTACAAACTTTGCGATTCCTTTCTTATTAATCTGGGTGCTAGATGGATTTAAAGGAATTAAAGAATTACTTCCAGCTCTTTTAGTGACATCAACGATTTATTCCGTTTCTCAAGCATTCATGACGGTTTTCGTTGGTCCAGAGCTAGCTGATATTATTCCAGCTTTAATCACAATGGGAGCCTTAACGGTATTTCTTAAAAAATGGAAACCGAAAAACATCTTTTTACTTAACGGAAAAGAAAGCAAGCTTGAGACATATTCTGCTGGCGAAATTGTCAAAGCATGGTCTCCATTCTTATTGTTAACGGTTTATGTATTAATTTGGAGCTCCGCTGCTTTTAAAAGCTTATTTGCTGAAGGTGGATTCCTTCACGACTCCATCATCCAATTTGTGATTCCAGGTTCTTCGATCAATATAAGTCTAGATTTGATCGGCGCAACAGGAACGGCCCTATTACTTGCTTGTTTAACAACGATTGCAACAACGAAAACAATCAATTTCGCAGAAGGGTTTGCACTTCTGAAACGAGCGATTGTTGAATTTTGGACTCCAATCATTATGATCTGTGCCATTATCGGTATCGCTAAACTGATGACTTATGGTGGATTAACAAATGCATTAGGAGAAGCTGTCGCAACGGCCGGAAACATCTTCCCGTTATTATCTCCAGTCTTAGGATGGATTGGCGTATTTATGACAGGATCTGTTGTTAACAACAACACATTGTTCGCCCCAATTCAAGCAACAGCTGCTCATATCATTGGAACAAATCCAGCATTATTAGTGGCAGCGAACACAGCCGGGGGAGTAATGGCAAAACTTGTCTCTCCACAATCCATTGCCATTGCTACAGCAGCAGTTGGCGCGACTGGACAAGAATCAACTTTAACAAAAATGGCTCTCAGATACAGCTTTGGGTTACTTGCCTTCGTATGTATTTGGACATTTATTTTATCGTTGTTTTTATAACATAGCTCTAAAGGTCTGATGACCATATAGTATGATAAACAGTTTTTATATCAATCAAATGCAAAACCTCCAGTCCGCTATGGGCTGGAGGTTTTTCTTAAACTTTAAACGGTCGATCAAGTATATAAAGACGCTGATAACGCTCATTTGTATCCAATAGCTGTTCGTGAGTACCTTGCAATATCACTTTTCCCTGATCGAGAAATAACACACGATCTGCTTTGTGAACGAACGCTAAGTGATGCGTAATCCACAAGATAGATTTTTCTTTTAGCACATCAAATATCGTCGTAAGCAATTCCTTCTCTGTTAATGGGTCAAGCCCTACCGTTGGCTCGTCTAAAATCACAATCGGTGCATCTTGCAACAAGATACGGGCAAGAGCAATCCGTTGCCGTTCCCCTCCAGAAAAGCGACTTCCCATTTCATGCATCGGTGTTTCATAGCCATTCGGTAAAGCTTCAATCAAGTCATGAATTTTCACTTGCTTCGCCGCTTCATACACCTCTTCATCCGTTGCATCTGGGTGTCCTAAGCGAATATTGTTTAAAATCGTCGTATCAAACAAATGCGGATTTTGGTTTAACACAGCAACCCAGTTGGAGATATAATCACTCATGCGAGTCGTAGCTACGCCATTTAACGTAACGGCCCCTGCTGTTGGAGGTACAACCCCTTCAATTAATTTAAGGATCGTTGATTTTCCCGATCCGCTTGGTCCTAATAAAGCAATATGTTCACCTTGATTGATAGAAAAGCTAACATCCTCTAACACATTACGATGCTCCTCATACTGGAAAGAAACATTTTCGAGCTTAAGAGTGAACGATTGATCATTTGCCTCAACGATCGTTTCATCATGCTCATCGATCGTTTTCTTGTCATCTGATTCAAGATTTGATAGGCGATCAATTGAATCTTGATACGATGGAATTTCACTGATTGCGTTTGACAGTGGCAAGAAGGCTTCTGTTAATGGAAACAACACTAATACAAAAGCAGCAATCAGTGTATAGTCAATCCCACCACTGGTACTTGCATTCGCTGTCCAAGCTAACATCGATACAACCATTACCGCGATCACAACTTGCGCCATAGAGTTTCGCCATCTCATAAAGCGATTGCGCTTCTGTTCTAACAACAATAGTTCATGTTCTGCACGCTCATACTCTTCAATAAATTCCTTTTGGCGTCCACTATATTGCCAGTCACTTACGCCCATCACCGCATCCGTTAATTGCCCATAAAGAGCATGACGATCTTGTTTAATCTGTTGTACTTTCGCTTTCATCACAAGCAGAGAAACAAACGGAAACAGGAACACTAATACCCCCGCATAAATCGCCATAAGAAGAGCAAATGGCCATGAGAAAAACCCAAGTGCAATAACCGCGATCAAGTAAAGAAACAGGCTCACTAAACTAGGAAAGACCGTTTTTAAATAAATATCTTGAAGCCGTTCAATATCATCGGCTAGTATCCCTAATACATCTCCTGTCTTTAATGTTGAACGTGGATGTAATACTTGTGGTTCAATGAGTTGATACACTTTTAATCGCATCTTGGAAAGAATCTTCAATACAACGTCATGCCCAACTAGTCTCTCAATATAACTCGATACTGCTCGTCCAATACCAAGTGCTCGAACGCCGACAATCGGAATATAAATCATCAGCAAGTTTTCTGGTCTTGTAGCGGCTTTAGAAATTAAGTATCCAGAGGTATACATTAAGAAGGATGCCGAAAAGACGGTTAGCAACCCTAATAAAACAACAAATACCAGCAATAGTTTGTTCTCTTTTAAATAAGGGAGAACCCAGCCTTTATCGTTCATGTCTCATCCCCCATTTGTATTTTCACCATCTGATAGTACTGTCCTTTCTTTCTCATAAGCTCCTCATGCGTGCCTTCTTCCACAATATTTCCTTTATCTAAGAAATAAATATAATCCATCTCAAGCATCCAATGAAGTCGATGAGTGGCCAGTAACACAAGCTTATCTTTAAAGAGGTTAAGAAATTTTGCTTTCAAATCGTATTCTGTTTCAATATCTAAATGAGCAGTTGGCTCATCTAGTAAAAGCAACGGGCGATTTTCAAGAAAAGCACGAGCAATCGCTACTCGCTGAGCTTGTCCACCACTAAGTGATCGTCCACCTTCACCAATTTTTTCTTGAAGCCCGTTAGGAAATTCCTCTAGTAACTGCGATAAGCCTGCCTGCTCGGCCGCCCACTGTACTTCTTCCATCGTGGCCTTCGGTTGATAAAAAGCAATATTGTTTAATAACGTATCTTGAAACAAATAAGGCTGTTGAGGAATATAAATTAATTGCTCTTGCCATTCTTTTCTTTGCAAGTGAGTAAATGATTGTCCGTTGATGTTGATGCTGCCTGAATGTGTCTCAACAAAGCCACCGATCAGATCAATGAGCGTTGATTTCCCCGCACCACTTTCGCCGACAATACCGATCTTCTTGTGTCCTTTGATAGACAGCGATACATCGGCAAGGGATGGGTTCCCCTCTTCTTCATGTTGAACAGTCACAGAAGATAATTCGATGCTAGTGTCTTCACCGACACGATCAAGCGGTTGTCTTTCTTCCACCTTAAAATGAGGAATGGAAGCAATCTCTTTTAATTTCTTTCCCGCTTCTTGCCCATTTAACGTCGCATGATAATCCGAACCAACCTCTCGTATAGGGAGGAAATACTCTGGTGCCAAAATTAAAATCGTCAATGCCGGCTGTAGCAGCAATTCCCCTTCGACTAAACGAAGCCCTAAGAAAACAGCCACCGTAGCCACCGAAAGCATCGTAAAGAAATCCATCGCAAACGATGATAAAAAAGCAAACTTCAATGTTCCCATTGTCGTTTTGCGGTAGCGATCACTCACCATTTCAATCTTTTGACCATGCGATCGACTTAACCCTAAAAATTTTAATGTTTCTAGTCCTCTTAATGAATCGACAAAATGATTAGATAGAACTCGATACATTTTCCACTGCTTATCTGCCTTTTTCTGAGCGGCCCAGCCGAGTAAGATCATAAAGGCAATCAAAATCGGTAAAGTCACAATTAAAATAATGGCAGACGTGCGATCTTGGATCCAAATATACACAACAATCAGTGCAGGAATAATCGCCATATTCACCATCTTCGGCGTAAACAACATGATGTATTGCTTAAACTGAGAAATACCATCTAACAGTAACGTTACAATGTTCCCCGTTCCAAGTTGTTTAGCGGCACGAGGTCCTTGATGAAATAAGCTATTTAACACCTCTGCACGTAATTTCGCCCCTACATTCGCTGCATAGCGATCTACCATTTTATGTTTTACATGTTGAATCCCATGACGAGCCAATAAACTAAGCACAAACCAAAGCGTCTCTACATACACCTCTTGAAAAGGGCCGGAATTAAAAAGATGAGTGACCACTTCTGCAAGCATAATTGCTTGCAGAAGAATGGACACTCCTTGTAACACTGTCAATATAGTAAGAGACGCTAATAATTTTTTCATACCTTCATATTGAAGTAATTGTTTATCCATTAATAAACCATGTCCTTCCCATCTACACGTTTACGGAATACATAGTAGCTCCAAATTTGGTAACCTAGAACAAATGGAAGAAGAGTAAAAGCAACGATCGTCATTACTTTTAAAGAATAAGCACCCGATGCTGCATTATAAACAGTTAAATCATACGCACTGCTGATCGAGCTAATCATCACGCGAGGGAATAATGCAACAAAAATCGTTGCAATCGTTAAAGCGATTCCCATACCGCTGAAGAAAAAGCTCCAACCATCTCGTTGCTGCTTTAGCGTAAAGATCGATGCCACATAGCAAACAACGATTAGTCCAATCATAGGGATTGTTACATTTTCTCTATACGTAAATAAATCTGTGTACTCAGAAGAAAGTGCAACGAAGGCAACAAGAGCGACGATCACAGCAAACACCACTTTTTGGGCCAGCTTGCGAGCACGTACTTGTAAGTCTCCCACTGTACGTAACGTTAAAAATACCAGTCCGTGCATTAAGCATAATAATGTCACAACTAATCCGCCTGTAAGAGAATACACGTTCACGTAATCTGTGAATCCCGCATTTAATGTCATCGTTTCATCAATTGGCATTCCTTTTAACAGACTCGTAAATAAAACTCCGAATAAAAATGGCGGCAGTAAGCTTCCGATAAAGATGACCCAGTCCCAAGTATTCGTCCACTTAGAACTGTTAACTTTTCCTCTAAATTCAAATGCTACACCACGACCAATTAAAGCAAGTAAAACAAATACGAATGGAATGTAGTATCCACTAAACATAGTTGCGTACCAGTGTGGAAAAGCGGCAAATATCGCTCCTCCTGCTGTAAGTAGCCATACTTCATTCGCATCCCAGAAAGGACCAATCGTATTAATCATCATTCTTCGTTCCAAATCATTTTGCCCTAGAATCCGTCCAGCCATTCCTACACCAAAATCAAATCCTTCAAGGAAGAAGAAGCCGATAAACAGAACAGCTATGAGAATAAACCATAATTCACTTAACTCCATTATTGGTAAGCCTCCTTATCAAACGGATCGATAATGTCGTTCATATCTTTAGAATCATGGCCATGCTCTGTTCCCTTTTTAATCTCTCGAACGAACAAGTAAACCAACACAATCCCAAGAATTAAATAAATCGTTGTAAAGGCGATAAACGAGAACAATAACTCGTTATATGAAACATTAGGTGAGATAGAAGCAGACGTTGTCATCAGACCAAATACCGTCCATGGTTGACGACCAATCTCTGTCATAACCCAACCGGCTGTATTCGCAATAAACGGAAAAGAAATCAATCCAACCATAATTCTCAAGAACCATTTCTTATTCATTAACTTGTTTTTGAATTGAAGCCATAATCCTAATAGTGAAAATAGGATCATCACCATTCCAGCCCCAACCATGATTCTAAAGCTCCAGAACGTCGTTTTAACAGGCGGAATATAGTCTCCAGGGCCATACTTCTCTTCATACTCTTTTTGAAGCGTCAACATGCCTGGCACAGAACCTGAGAACTTCTCATAAGTTAAGTAGCTCAATGCATATGGAATAGCAATTTCAAATGAATTTTCTTGTTTTTCAACATCAATTTTGGCAAATGCTGTCCAAGGAGCAGGGTCTTCACTATCTTCCCACAATGCTTCACTAGCTGCCATTTTCATTGGCTGCGAATGCATTAAATGCTGAGCCTGAGAGTGACCACTAAAGGCAATCCCGAATCCAGAGATAAGCGCCACGACCATAGCCATATTAAAAGATTTAGTAAAAAACTCTGTTTCTTTTTTCTTTAATAGTTTATACGCACTCACGCCACCAATGAAGAATGCTCCTGTCGCAAATGCACCAAAGATCACGTGTGGAAACTCCACTAATAGCTGAGGATTTGTCAATAAAGCAAAGAAGTCATTCATCTCAGCTCTTCCATTTTTTATCTCAAAGCCCACTGGCTCCTGCATAAATGAATTGGCTGCTAAGATCCAAAGAGCCGATAACATCGTTCCAATCGACACAAGCCAAATACACATTAAATGCACTTTCTTAGATAAGCGGTCCCAACCGAAAATCCATAATCCGATGAATGTGGACTCCATAAAGAAAGCAAGCAATGCTTCAATCGCAAGCGGCGCACCAAACACATCACCCACAAATCGCGAGTATTCTGACCAGTTCATTCCAAACTGGAACTCCTGAATAATACCAGTCACAACCCCTACCGCAAAGTTAAGAAGGAATAAATGTCCCCAAAACTTCGCCATTTTCTTGTAAATCTCTTGTTTTTTCACTACATAAAATGTTTCCATTAACGCTACCATAAACACAAGTCCGATAGACAATGGAACAAATAAAAAGTGAAAAATCGTAGTAGCCCCAAACTGAAGTCTAGCTAACAACAACTCATCCATTTGTTTCCCTCCACATTTTCTGCGTTTTGTACCCTAGAGTTGATCTTTGTTCACAAATTCACATTTTATCTAACATAGTTACTATTGTAGACCAGACGTATGGAGAATTTATGAGGTCTTTTTAAACAACTTGTGATAGATTTGCGTACAATTTGTGACAACCTTCACATAATCGAGTGTTCAAATCCATACCTTATGACTTATATAGTTGACAAAAACAAGAAAAAACCATTTTCATGATGTGGAGGTTGAAAAATGGTAAATAGAAGCAAATAAAAAAGAGTCTAATCCTCATATAAATAAGATTAGACCCTAGATTTATCAGGTATATAATAATCTAGATAGTTTCATGTTAAACAATAAAGAAAGCGATGATCGACAACGCCACGGATGTGATCGTCATCGCCAGAAGAGGACGTAAAGCTCTTGTACGCAAATCCTTCAAGTTTACATTGAGTCCAAGTCCGACCATTGCTGCAGTTAACAACCATGTTGTTAACGTGAAAACGGCATTCATCACACTTTCAGGCACCTCAATAGAATGTCCAAATACATAACTCCCTAGAATACTTAAAATGATAAACCCAACAAGAAACCATGGATATTCCATCTTTGTATTCATTTCTTCGGAGCCTTTATTTTTACGCTTCATCAAAAAGATGAATACAAAGCAAAGTGGGACAAGTAGAAAAACACGACCTAATTTAGCTAACAAAGCGATTGCTAACGCATCTTCTCCTGCTGGTTCGGCCGCCAGTGCAACATGGGCAAGTTCATGGAGTGTCATTCCGGACCAAACTCCATATTGAATATCGTCCAAAGGTAAAAATGGACGCAAAATGGTGTAAGCAATTGCGAAAATTGTTCCCATTAATGCGATAATCCCAACACTGATCGCCGTATCCTCATCCTTTGATTTGATAATCGGTGCGACCGCTGCAATGGCTGCTGCCCCGCACACTCCTGTTCCAACTCCAAGCAACAAAGATATCATTTTATCGGCTTTAAGTATTTTTGCGAGCCAAATAGTCGCAAAGATAGCAAAAATAATGACCCCTGCATCACGTATTAAAAGCCCTATCCCATCACTGAGAACGGTAGCGATGTTCAATTTTAAACCGTATAAAATAATAGCAACCCTCAGTAACCTTTTTGATGAAAAGGTGATTCCAGATCGCAAGGCTTCAGGGTACCCAAAAATTTGACGATACACAATCGCAATAATAATCGCGCATGCCAGTTGACCAACATAATTAAATCCGGGAATTAATGCTAATAAATATCCTAATAAAGCAATAAAAAATGTGAAGGCGACCCCACCTGTCCATGCTGCTTGAGGCGAAAGTTTTTTCTCTCTCTGTTCGACTATATCTATCTTTTCTAACCCCATCAAAAACACCTCCTACTTCAACTATAATGGAAGTTCTTCTATAAGAAAAATAACTATTTATGATGATCATAATAAGTAAATTGATATAATAGATAAAGTGAAACTTTATTCAGTGGCGGGGTTCTTCATCCCCTGCTGATAAAAGAAGAACAAAGGCTAACGTCGCAACGTCCTGTTGCAACGCCTTTGTAACCTGCATCGTGCAGGCCCGAACGGATCGGGCTTTTACGGGCAGTTGATCCCCTGCCTAAATGGCTTTGCTTCTCCTGCTATTTTGAGGTGGGGGTCTTACTGCCCGTTAATGCGGGATGAAAAATATTTAGAGGAGAATCAATATGGATATCCATCTACAAGTTTTTGTGACAGTGGCAGAAAAAAAGAACTTTTCTAAAGCGGCGGAAGAATTACATATGACACAGCCTGCCGTCAGCCAACATATTCGCAAATTAGAGGAAAGCATCGGCGTCAGATTGCTTGAACGGACGAATAAGTATGTGCGACTAAATAAAGCGGGGGAAATTGTCTTTCATCACGCGAAAGAAATCGTAGGGTTATATACAAGAATGCAGCATCTCGTGGATGATTTAGCGAATAAAGCCAGCGGGCCGCTTTCTATTGGGGCAAGTTACACATTTGGAGAGTATATTCTCCCTCATGTTATTGCTAACATGCAAAAATCCTATCCAGATATTGTGCCAACAGTGACGATTGGCAATACAGCGGAAATATCTAGTTTAGTCATGAGTCACCAACTTGACGTCGGCATTGTAGAGGGGCGTTTCAAAGAAGAAAAACCATTACAAACAGAAGCCATTGCAGAAGATTCCATGGTCATCGTAGCATCTCCTACACACCCATTATCCAATAAAAATGGTGAAGTGACGGTCGAAGATTTAGAACAACAAACATGGATTTTGCGTGAATTTGGTTCTGGCACAAGAGAGGCAGCCGAAAATGTCTTTCAACGTTTAAATATGTCTCCCGCTCACACGATGAACTTCGGTAGCACTCAACCCATTAAAGAAGCAGTTGAAGCTGGGTTAGGCATCAGCTTATTGTCTCAATGGGCCATTCAAAAAGAGCTCCGTCATGGGGACTTACAAATCATTAACATGCACGGACTACCTTTTACGAGACAATTCTCGACTGTCACAACATCTCCATTTCAAACAAAGGCACTCCAAATCTTTATTGATTTACTGCGTCACAATAAACAGTTGACTACCTTTGTCATTGGCAATAAAAAAGAATAATATGCCTGTTTAGTGCGACTAAACAGGCATATTATTCTGATAGCTGACCTTGTTGCTTAATCACTAATTGGATATCCAAAACAGAATTTATCTAGTCATCCCAAAAATTAATCCTGAAATATATGGAATTAGCCAAATGCACCAAACTAAGATACTAAACTTATGGAATTTCATTTTCATATTATGATCTTTTCTAACGATAACAATCGTTGCCCAAACGGCATGAAATAACATCAATAAGATGGCCAATAACCCTGTGATCCCATGAAAGCTAAATAAAGAGCTGTCTTCAGCTAGTTTCCCCATGATTGTTGTGCCAGCAGTATCACATACTAATCCAAGCCAAAAGATCATCACATGCCAAAGCTTTAATTCCTTTTGAATTTTTTCTCCCCACACTCCAAATGTGTAAAAAACAAGAGCTAATGTAATAAAGATAATGGCATAAACTAACATCACTTTTCCCTCCTCATGGTTAGGAAGAGCTTATTTACTAACCACTTTTATTTGCCTTCATAATAAGTGAAAATTATGAACTCCAAATGAACAGCGCATTACACTGCTATCGAAAATGATGGCAACTTGACTGTATTAAAAAACGGCTCTTCACTCAAAAAAGTGAAAAGAACCGTTATTCTCTCATATTTATCCCGCATTAACGGGCTGTAAGACCCCCACTGATTGAAGTTTCACTTTATATATCAAGTACCGCAAAAAGTTCGGTAAGGCTCCGCTGATGAAGCTGGCAAAGTACAATAGTCAGCTTCATCAGCGGAGTGCGCGTAAGGATTTGAAAGAACAGCTACAAGCCGCTCCATCACGCTATAATCTCCTTGCTCTACCGCTGCTTTTAGGGCTTCTTCCACTCGGTGATTCCGTGGGATGATAGCAGGGTTGCTACGGCGCATCAACTCATTCGCAGCTGCTTTCGATTCTTGCTGCCTGCCTAGTCTCTCCTGCCATTGCTTATGCCACTGAGTAAATTCGGGCGTTCTGAACAGGTTCGTATCCTCCCGTTGATCTAAAGTCAATGCACGGAAAGTATTCGTATAGTCTGCCTGATGCTCCTGCATCATCTGGAGGAGGTTTTCAATAAGAGCTTCATCTTCTGTCTCTTCATTAAATATTCCTAATTTCGCTCTCATTCCAGCAAGCCAATTATGATGATACAACTTAGTGAAATCTGAAAGCTTATCCTCTGCTAACTTAATCGCTTGCTCCTGATCTTCATGCAGCAGAGGCAATAAAGCTTCCGCAAATCGTGCGAGATTCCATCCGCCAATAAGCGGCTGGTTTCTATAAGCATAGCGTCCTTGAATATCAATGGAGCTGAATACCGTTGCCGGGTCATAGACATCCATAAAAGCACAAGGCCCATAGTCAATCGTTTCCCCGCTAATCGTCATATTATCCGTGTTCATCACCCCATGAATAAAGCCAACAAGCTGCCATTTAGCAATAAGTTCTGCTTGACGCTTGATCACTTCCTGAAGCAGCGAAAGATATCGATTTTCATTCGCTTCAACATCTGGAAAATGACGCTTTAGAGCATAGTCAGCTAGAATACGAAGATCATCCACTGTGCTCCAATTGGCCGCGTATTGAAATGTACCAACGCGCAAATGACTAGCTGCCACACGAGTTAAAATCGCACCTGGCAACTCTGTTTCACGGTATACTGGTTCACCAGTTGTCACTACGGCTAAACTGCGGGTCGTTGGAATACCCAATGCATGCATTGCTTCACTAATGATATATTCTCTTAGCATTGGTCCAAGTGCCGCTCGTCCGTCACCTCCGCGAGAATAGGGTGTTCTACCCGAACCCTTCAGTTGAATATCTACTCTCTCACCTTGGGGCGAAACTTGCTCGCCTAAAAGTACTGCCCGGCCGTCTCCTAACATCGTAAAATGCCCGAATTGATGCCCTGCATAAGCTTGAGCAAGAGGAAAAGCCCCTTCTGGAATCTCATTTCCTGCAAACAATGCTGCCCCCTCTTCACTTTTTAGCTCCTCAACATTCAAACCAAGGGAGGTAGCCAACTGATCATTGAGAATAATTAACTTCGGTGCACGTACAGGAGTTGGGTTCGTACTAGCAAAAAATGATTGCGGCAGACGGGCATAACTATTGTCAAAATTCCATCCTGTTTCTTTATTCTTTGTCATAACGTCTCCTTTTCTTCATAAATAGTAATAACAATCATCAGCATTTTATCAAAACATCATATAATCCTCTTTTAATGTATACTTCCCCCAATTTATTATATCTTGTCCACATCAAGATGCACCTTTTAATTAAATTGACTTTTCACTAAGTTAGTTTAAAATCCCTTTCTCCGTAATTTCAACCTGAACCTTAGGATCAAAATGCACTTTTTGATAGTTGTTCCCCCATTCATCCTTCTGCTTCTTCCAAATATCGGGATGAAACGCCGTGAGTTGTCTGCCGATACCTAATCCGTCACAGCGAGCTTTTTGCATTTTTTCTAGCGTTTTATTTGCCAAATCCGTCATCTCTTTGGATAGAAGCTGATTTAATCGGTCAACAGTTTTCTTTTCGCTTAAGAGATCCCTAGGATATTCAAGGATACCCACTTTCAATTTCAGATCCAGCTTAACCTTAATTTGGCCGTTTGGTTGAATCAATACTTTCATCTTTCGCTTTGATTTTTCTACATTAAAGGTCATAAAATTATAGGTGTTTTTTTGATCCTTTCCGTTATTTATTTTTTGGGTGAAGCCCGCCGATTTCTGCTTTTCATTTTTTAAAAGTAAATACATGGTAGATTGATCTGGGCTCAGTGTCCCTGTAAATTGATACTTATGAAACATAGCAATACGCGAAACGTCCACTCGTTTCCCTTTTTTCCTGATGTATGGAAGAACAAAATCCTCTCCAGGGTCCATCATCACAGGGTAAATCGTTTCAATGGTCACCTTAGGAACGGTTGTAGTCTCTTCTTTGCTCTTGATTAATTCATCAACTTCTTCTGCAATTAAGACATCCCCTACTTTTTCAAGGGAAAATATGTCTTTCGCCTTCCCTTGCGCCACTCCAATCCTCGCATTTAAAGCGCTCTCGGGATCGCGGTAAAAAATATCGAGGAGCTGATGAACGTCTTGTTTTGCTAGCTCTTCTCCAATAAGAATGACCCGATTTTTGTAAGTACGAAGATTCCTAGATACCTGCTCATCCGCTTTTTGACGGTTTTCCCTTGGCGTATTGCCAACCGTGGATATCAACTCGTTTTTAGGACTCTGTTGTTCGCTAGCAGGTATGTCCCGTATAACAAAGGTGGATAGGATCTTTCCATTTGGTGCGAGATCAAACCCTCCTCCATAGAGCAAACGAGCATTCTTTAAAAGATCTTGATCCCAACACCCAGTCATCAATAAGAAAACAACCATAACAGCGCTTAAAAAATAGATCTTTTTCATCTCGCTTACGCCCTCCTTTTTCTTAAAAGATACGAGAAGATGAGCAGGATCAAAGGAAGACCAATTACAAACGTATAATGCAAAATCTTAATCATTCGATCATAGAGGTCGGTGATCGATGGATCTTGAGCAATTATAGCCACAATAAAGACAATGAAAGCGGCATAGGGAACAGCTTTTTTATGTTCCCCACGGTGAAAGAAGTGACCCAGGCCTGCTGTTGCCATGTATAACCAAGAAACAATAGCCGTACTAACAATAAAAATCCATACAGATAAAAAGATTAAATCGATCCGTTGAATAATCTGGAAAGAAAAACCTTTCAGCATATAAAGGAGTGGTTCCGAAATAGCGGGCATGACCCCTGAACTGAAAATGATTAAACTCGTAAACACCTCAAATGTGTAAAAAAGTGTAATCAACATACTCCCTAAAGATGCTGCCTTTAATTTCCCCATGTCTTTCCCTTCAACAAAAGGATAAATCACTAATATAACTTCGTACCCAACTAAAGGAAACAATGCCTCATTCGCAGCTTTGATGATCCCCTTCCATCCAGATTCCATTATAGGGAATATATATGTAATATTTGCATTAGTATAGCCGAGCAAGGATAAGGACACCGCTACAATGATCGTTAACGAAGATATGACAAACAGTCTGGCAATCACGCGAAGATTTTCTTTAGCCAAATACATACAGGTGAAAAGGGTGAGAGTTAATAATGCCCATCTTGGTGTTGCTAGCAGCACCCACTTTCCCACGACATCGGCAAAGAAGGCTAAAACCGTTCCAGCAGAAAACAGAAAATAACCAACATAAGCAAGGCCCAGCAGCTTCCCGAGAAAATTCCCGACGATTTTCGGCAAGAAACCATATATCGTATCGGAAGGAAACTGTCTGCAAAGAGCCCAAAGAATCAAAATAATCACTTGTACAGCCAATCCGGCAATTAAGCTAGAGATCCATGCCCCTCCCTTAGCGATCTCCTGCAATCTATGGGGAAGCGATAGAATCCCAACTCCCACTTGAGACTGTATAACAAAAAACATGAACTGACCCTGAGTAATCTTACTCTTTTCTAGGGTCATCATGTTCCCACCCCCTTGAATATCTTTCTTGAGTTAATCTTTTTGAATGAGGATCATGAGGACGCTGATTCAAGCTCCAGATTGGAAAGCGTGTAAATGTATCCTTCCAATCTTTGATTCGAAGAGGCATAACAGGCGCAAAATAGGACGTGCCAAAGCTCTCTAATTTACATAAGTGGATTAAGATAAAAAGAAGACCATACGTGATCCCGAAGAAACCGAACATCGAGGCCAGGATCATAAGCGGGAAACCCAAAATGCGAGTGGCCACACTTATTTCATTAGACGGCGCCACAAATGACGAAATAGCCGTTAAAGCGACAACGATAACCATGGGATATGAAATCAATCCAGCTCGCACGACCGATTCGCCGATGACCAAGCCGCCAACAATGCTAATGGTTTGACCTACTCGGCTAGGCAAACGAACTCCTGCTTCACGCAGCACCTCCAAGGTAATCTGCATAAGAAAAGCTTCCATAATAGGTGGAAAGGGCACCCTGTCTATACTGCTTTTCACGGTATAAATCAAATTTGAAGGAAGAATTTCAGGATGAAAACCAATAACGGCAATATATAAAGCAGGTACTAGAGATGCGATGATAAAGCTCATCAAACGAATCAATCGAACGAACGATCCGACAATCCACCTGCTGTGATAATCATCCGGGCTTTGATAAAAGGCAAAGAAAGTCACCGGCAAAATCAGCGCAGATGGATCTCCATCAGATAAAATGACTACACGTCCTTCCATGAGATGGGCTACTGCCCGATCCGGCCTTTCCGTAAATAAGATTTGCGGAAATAGAGAAAATGAGTTATCTTCAATCAATTCGGCAATGAATCCGGGTGAGATCGTGGTGTCCATTGCAATGGAATCAAGTCTGTGATCCACTTCTTTGACCAAATCTGGATTCGCTAGATCCTGCATATAAAGAATGGCCACTTTTGTTTTAGTTGCCTTTCCAACCTGATAATAACGAACAACCAGGTCCGGATTTTCAATACGCTTTCGAACCAGATACAGATTCGTGATGAGATGCTCTATGAAACCATCATGAGCGCCGCGAATGACCCCTTCGTTCGCTGGCTCTGAGATATTCCGTTTATAATCTGCCGCCACACCGACAACAAAAGCTTCTGCTGTACCTTCCAATAACAACACGCAATTTCCTTGAACTAGGGCTTGCGGCAACTGGCTGAGATCCGATTTCCTCGCAATCTCCACAGAAGTAATGATTTCATCTACGGTTCCTTCTTTATTTTCTTCTAAAGGCCGAATGATCTCTTGTTGAATTCTCTGTTGATCGGATAGGGATTCAAAAAAGACGATGAGCGCCTCCATTTGATTAAACCTAATGCTCCGCCACTTTAGATCACTTGAATGAAACAGCTGATTTTGAATGTATTCCTTATTTTTTTGCAAGGAAGGAGATACATTTATTTGCATGTCAGGTCTTTTTTCTGCACGGTTATTCGAAAGCCATTTTCTTAAAAGATCCATCATTTTACTTCACCTAGGTTCCATTCAATTTTTATTAATTTAACCAGTAAAATGAGCATTATTCCTATAAAAGGCGATGCACCTATATATTTGTGTCAAACCTTTGCCAGCATAACGAAACAAACTCATAAGTTACAGTTATCCATATAAAACTGAACTAGCTACCACTCTTTCAAAAAAAGTGACAAATGAAGAAAATCGCTTTCTCCAGAAACAATTTCTCTATGGAAGCGCATTAAACTTTTTGAAAATGTCCAATACTAGCTCTGACATATTATTCTTCGCTACTGGGGTTAAAATAAGATCTGTAGCAACATTCATTACATTGCATATTCAATTATCCAAATGACTATTGATTGAGAAAGGTTAATTGTAATTGAAAATTATTTCTTTACTTTTAGGTTCCCTTATATCCCTTTTCTAACTACACTTCCTGGCATTAATTCGAACCAGTTATTAAATTCAAGATAAAATGGATCGTTCCCCTTGACAAACAACGAGATCTATATAATAATAAATTTGTAATTAGAATTATTATTAAAAAGTAATAAAAACCAAAAACACACTAGGAGGAAAATGAATTATGTCTCTAATCGGAAAAGAAGTACAACCATTTAAAGCCTCAGCTTTCCAAAACGGGGAGTTTATCCAAGTTACTGAAGAAAACTTTAAAGGAAAGTGGAGCGTAGTTTGCTTTTATCCAGCAGATTTCACATTCGTTTGTCCTACAGAGCTTGAAGATCTTCAAAACCAATATGCAACTCTAAAAGAGCTTGGCGTTGAAGTGTACTCTGTTTCAACAGACACTCATTTTACACATAAAGCATGGCATGACCATTCAGAAGCTATCAGCAAAATCGAATATATTATGGTCGGTGACCCTTCACAAAAACTATCTCGCAACTTTGATGTATTAAATGAAGAAGACGGTCTTGCTGATCGCGGTACTTTCATCATCGATCCAGACGGCATCGTACAAGCTGTTGAAATTAACGCAGGCGGTATCGGCCGTGATGCAAGCACGCTTGTTGGCAAAATTAAAGCAGCACAATACGTTCGCAACAACCCAGGTGAAGTTTGCCCTGCTAAATGGCAAGAAGGCGGCAAAACACTTAAACCAAGCCTTGATCTTGTAGGTAAAATTTAAGGAGTAGAAATCCATGATACTAGAAGCAGATATTAAAGCACAATTACAACAATACCTTCAACTGATGGAGGGGGATGTACTACTCAAAGTCAGCGCAGGAACGGATGACGTTTCTCGCGACATGGTGGATCTAGTAGATGAATTAGCCACCATGTCCCCCAAAATCAAAGTTGAAAAAGCAACTTTAGAAAGAACACCGAGCTTTAGCGTAAACCGCGTCGGAGAAGAGACTGGCGTTACTTTTGCTGGTATCCCTCTCGGACATGAATTCACATCATTAGTATTGGCCTTGCTACAAGTAAGTGGTAGAGCGCCAAAGGTTGAGCAAAGCGTCATTGATCAAGTGAAAAAGATCGAAGGCCAATATCATTTCGAATCTTATATTAGCTTAAGCTGTCACAACTGCCCTGACGTTGTACAAGCACTCAACTTAATGAGTATTCTCAATCCTGGTATTACACATACAATGATTGACGGTGCGGCATTTAAAGAAGAGGTAGAAAGCAAAGACATCTTGGCTGTCCCATCGGTTTACTTAAACGGTGAACCTTTCAGTAGCGGCCGTATGACCCTTGATGAAATTCTTGCTAAAATGGGCAGTGGCCCAGATGCATCAGCGTTTGCTGACAAAGAGCCATTTGATGTCCTCGTTGTTGGTGGCGGACCAGCCGGTGCAAGTGCCGCTGTTTATGCAGCACGTAAAGGTATTCGTACAGGCATTGTCGCTGAACGCTTTGGCGGTCAAATTATGGACACGATGGGTATTGAAAACTTTATCAGTGTGAAATATACGGAAGGTCCTAAACTTGCCGCAAGCCTTGAAGAGCATGTCAAAGAGTATGACGTAGATATCATGAACTTACAGCGTGCAAAGCGTTTAGAGAAAAAAGATCTTATCGAAATCGAACTAGAAAACGGTGCCGTTCTAAAAAGTAAAGCTGTGATCCTTTCAACAGGTGCTCGTTGGCGCAACGTCGGTGTGCCAGGTGAACAAGAGTTCAAGAACAAAGGTGTTGCTTATTGCCCTCACTGTGATGGTCCTTTATTCGAAGGAAAACACGTAGCTGTCATTGGCGGCGGTAACTCCGGTATTGAAGCGGCTATCGACCTTGCAGGTATTGTTAAGCATGTAACCGTTCTTGAATTTATGCCAGAACTGAAAGCCGATACGGTCTTACAAGAGCGCCTTTACAGCCTACCTAACGTAACGGTATTAAAGAACGTTCAAACGAAAGAAATTACTGGTACTGACAAAATGAACGGTATTTCTTACATCGACCGTGAAACAGAAGAAGTTCACCACATTGAACTAGAAGGTGTCTTTGTTCAAATCGGTCTTGTCCCTAACACAGACTGGTTAGGCGACACAATTGAACGTACACGCATGGGCGAAATCGTCATTGATAAACACGGTTCAACAAACATCCCTGGCGTATTCGCTGCCGGTGACTGTACAGATAATGCATATAAACAAATCATTATCTCTATGGGATCTGGGGCAACCGCTGCTCTAGGCGCATTCGATTATTTAATTCGAAATTAATAAACAATCAAAAGAAGTCACTGTGCGATTGAATCGATCGTACAGTGACTTTTTTATGATGTACCTTTCGGGATTCCCAACACATATTGTATTATGCATATAATTCTGTCATGAGAACGATTGGACGTCATATACTTATAAAAATACGCTCAACATTCAATAAAGTGAGTCGGCAACATTTAACTGAATATCTCGAATTAAAGATATTTAAATTCAATATAAGGAGAGGAAGAATCATGACGTTATCAATTATTCTACAAGTCTTATTAGCCTTAGGGTTTTTAATGTTTGGTTATCAAAAATTCACATCAGAGCAAATGAAAAAAGGCTTTGAATACTTTGGCTATGGAGACAGCTTCCGGATATTTACTGGATCGTTCGAAATACTATCAGCCATCGTCCTCATCGCAGGAATCTGGGTGAAACCTTTAGCTGCCATTGGCGGATTCATGATTGTAGCCACCATGATCGGAGCGATTTTGACACATATGAAAGTAAAAGATTCCGTGAAAAATATGCTCATGCCGTTGATGTTACTTGTGCTAGGAGCGATTGTAGCTGCACTCAACTGGTCATCATTGTTTTAATAAAATTAGGAGGAACACACCAAAAGCTTCGATCTGCCGACATCTGACGTATAATGATCCTTCTTCTTCGGATCATTATACGTCAGAGTCGCGCCGCAAATTTTATTCGAATTCGCCACAGACGGAGTATAATTAACATCGAAAGCTCTGCCCTCAACCTTTGATGACTATTTAAAATGCAGGCTCTTTATCGTATACTATGAAATATACATGAATGTTTAATAAAACATTATAGGAGCTTACAAACGTGAAAAAATTACTAAAAGTATTCCTTATTTTAATAGGAATTGTTGTAGGGAGTGTAGGCGTATTTTTAGCTTATATGACTATTACAAATAAAAAGCATGAAGACGTTGAAAACGTGCAGGTAACGGCTAATACAGAAAAAGTATTAAAGGTTGGAGAACCCTTTAAAACGACAACATTTAATATTGGCTATGCTGGCTTAGATAAAGACCAGGATTTCTTTATGGATGGAGGAACAGGCTCTCGGTCTAGCAGTAAAGAGCAAACGGAAGAAAATTTAAAGCATATGCTTCAATTTCTGCAAACAGAGAAATCAGATTTTCTGTTGCTGCAAGAGGTAGATACAAAGGCTCTGCGCTCCTACAATATTAATCAACTAGATTATATGAAAAAGGGCTTAGAAGGGTATGCATCCACGTTTGCATTCAATTACAATTCTCAATGGGTGCCTGTCCCTATTCGAAAGCCCCTGGGATATGTGGAAAGTGGTTTAGCTTCTTTTTCCACTTATAAGGTAGAGGAAGCAACGAGATTTCAACTGCCGGGCAAAGAACCTTGGCCAAAGCAAGTGTTTGATTTAGACCGCTGTATCGTCGAACATAAAATCCCTGTAGAAAATGGCAAGTTTTTAAGATTAGTAAATCTTCATTTATCTGCTTACGATAAAGGCGGAAAAGTTAGAAGCCAACAAGTAAAGTTTTTAAAGTCTTATATGAATGAGCATTATAAAAATGGCGATTACGTCGTTCTTGGCGGAGATTGGAACCAGCTTTTATCCGACGTACAATTAAAAGATCCAGAATTTAAGAAAGAATGGCCTGAGTGGTTAGTACAGCTGCCAAAGAATTTCAATGAAGGCGGATTCCAATGGGCCGTCGATCCGAATGTATGGACTGTTCGTGACAATGTGAAGAAGTATGTAGAGGGAGAAAACTTTGTCACAATTATTGATGGCTTTATCGTTTCCCCTAACGTTGAAATTGTTGACGTTCAAGGTCATGATCTGAAATTTGAACATAGCGATCATAACCCTGTAAGTGCAACACTCCGATTAAAAGAGTAAAGTTACAAACAAAAACGGCAGAGGATTCTGCCGTTTTTACTTTCACTATTTGAATAAGCTCTATAAAATTAGGCAAATACTCTTTTAACCTCTTTGGCAATTTCATTCATTAAATCTTCTGCTTGCGGATATAAACCGATTTTATCCATAAACGCATGGTCTGTACCGTTGTACTGAATAAGCTTTGTAGGCACACCGCTGCGTGCAAGCTTTGCCGCATAAGCTTCGCATTCTACTTTTAAATAATCAAATTCAGCAATTGCAATCAGTGTCTGCGGCATGCTGCTTAACTGATCTGACAGCAGCGGAGAAACATGGGGATCTATGATTTCTGCATTATTTTGCAAATAGAGTTTGAAAAATAAATCGCCGCTTTCAGCCAATCCTTTAATCATTGGAGTGATAAGCTCAGAATGGTTACGAATCTCATATTGGTCGAGGCTCCAATTAAAATCCTCAGTTTGGACGTTGGCCATATTCACTGTTGGATAAATAAGCGCTTGAAGCTTAATCATTCCCGTCCCCTTTTCAATATCCATTAATGCGCATACCGTAGCTAAATTACCACCCGCACTGTCTCCAGATACGGCAATTTGCTCTGGATTCACACGAATTTCTTCCGCATGCTCATACACCCATGTCACGGATTCAAAACAATCTGTCAGCCCTGCTGGATATGGATGCTCAGGAGCTAAGCGGTAATCAACGGAAATAACAACCGCACCTGCCTTTTCCGCCAATGCTTTACACGGATTTTCCACGACATCCACACTTCCGCCGATGAATCCTCCACCATGAAAGAAGACAATAGCAGGCAGAACTCCTTCGTTAGAAGGCGTATAGATTCGCAGAGGAATCGGCCCATTTGTGCCATCAATTGTTTTATAAGTGGTTTCGACTTTACTTTTCGTAACGTCGTCATTGTTCCACCCCATCATCGCCCGCAGTCCCTTAACAAAACTCATCGTATCTGACGGATCAAATGGCTTGTTTTCCATCGCAGCCATTTTTTCTGCCGCTTGTAAAGTCACTTGGAGAACTCGAGGGTCTAATTCACCAATCGCATCCGAATCAGGAATTGGTTTAGCAATAAAATCGAAGCCTCTTTTTTTGACAGCTTGTATCTCCTCACTCAGTTTAGAAACTAGATTAACGTACGAAGTTGCATTACTCATCATTACCGTCTCCTTTTTTAATAATTTTGGATAACACCTTGAACAACACACTTTGGTATATGAATTTCGATTCTAATCAGGAAAAATGAGTTAACGAGTTTTTCGGTATTTCGCAGTACGCGAATCCTCAATTACACTGCTCCAATTAAGTCCAAAGGCGAAGTCATATATATGGCCTTCAGAATCGACATGGCATTCCATATCATGTGCGACGTCTTCTAACTGTTCCTCGACTGTTCTCATATCTGCAGGCATTTGCATCGGCAGTAAGCCAGATGGCTCGTAGGCTCCTGACAGAACGTCCATAATCGCCTGATCTTGAACGCCAAAGTTCGCTACGATCGCATCTACCTCCGCTTCGAACTCTGCGACAACCATTGGATTCGATAGCAGAATTGATACGACGACCGGCTTTCCTTTCATCATTTCTTTTGTTTCAAGTACCATGTCTAAGTCATGCGAATTGTGTGTTGTAACTGTTTTACCTTTATACGAACGATTCAGTACATCGGTTTCTCGAGGGTCACCGGCAATACTCTGTTCGCGGGCATGCTCGGCTGTATACGACTTGTATTGAAGGCTAATTGGTACATAACCGTTGCCTCCATTATCAGCATCCTCCTGACTGTACCCCGCGCCTGACTTTGGACTTTGAATGAACACAAGCCCGAAATCCGCTTCGTCCGGATCATCGGTAATATCGAAATATTTGGCCACAACATCAAGATTGACTGGATGCTCCAGTTTCTCCGGCGTTGGCATACCAAACCAGTCCTTTCCGACTGGCAAATATCTCTTCGGAATGTATACTTTGCTTTTTGGCTGCATCGGCAGCATCTGTCCTTTATTCTTCAGAAGAACGACTGACTTCAACTGAGCTTCATAACCTGCTTTCACGAACTCTGGATGGCACACGATTTTTTCGCTTTCCTCAGATTGGAGATAAGGATTTTCGAAGAGACCGAGTCGGAACACGTTCAGCAACAAGCGAACCGCCGATTGTTCGAAGCGATTTCTCATATAAGCCTCTCCATGCTCAGATACCCCTAATTGGTAAGCCTCTAAAACAGGCCCAACTTCGTTATTACCTCCAAACTGATCCACGCCAGCCATCAACAGCTTATAGTGACGTTCCGCAACAGTCAGATGCTCAACACCCCATGACTTGCCCGTCAGAAATGTATCTTTACTGCCCTCCTCATTGGCAGTAATCAACCAATCTGTGCAAACAACGCCATCATAACCATATTGCTTGCGTAGTAAATCGGTAATTAAATAGGAACTATAAGAGTTGCCAACGTTCTCTCCATTTACTTGATCTTGATCAAACGAGATCGTGTAATATGGCATCACTGCAGAAGCCTTACTCGTCTTGCCCTCCAGTCGAAAAGCCCCGTCGACAAACGATTTCAAATGCTCTTCGAAATTGTTTCCTGGATAAATGGCATACTTTCCGCAGGCAAAATGCGCGTCTCTGCCACCCTCACCGCTTCCTCCTCCAGGCCAATGCTTCACCATAGCATTTACACTATCCATTCCCCAACCATCTTCTAGTTCCTGCTCGCCTTCTGATGTTTGGAAACCGTCCACATAAGCGCGAGCCATGTCCGTGGACAGACGCGAGTCCTCGCCGAACGTGCCGTTAAAGCGGAACCAGCGCGGATCGGTCGCAATATCAATTTGTGGCGACAGTGCTGTTGTCATACCAAGCGCCCTGTATTCCTTCGAGGCCACTTCTCCAAATTCACGTGTCACTTCAGGATCAAATGTCGCGGCAAGACCAAGTGTTTCCGGCCAAAATGATACGCGAGAAGCTGTACCTGCGCCGGCATTAAATTCGGAGCTGGCATCGGAACCGTGACGCGGATCTGAGCTATTGTTCGCTGGAATGCCTAAACTTGTTCCTTCTGCAACAGCCTGCAGCTTATTATTCCAGCGTGCAGCTGTTTCCGGATTTTCAACCGTTGTAATGAGAACATGACGAAGATGATCTTCGGTCAAAAATGCGATTTGCTCATCCGTCAAATCCCATGGCTTAGCACTGCTCTCTTCATAAGACTTTCCGCCGTAAGTTCCAGCGAACCAACCGTCGCTTGCGGCTGGAATTGCTTGATGCCGACTATATAGCATTAATCCGGCAATTTCCTCGATGGACATCCGCATGGCAAGATCTTTCGCCCGTTCCTCGGCCGATAATCTCCAATCTTCATATGGCTTCAAGACCCCATCCTTGCTTAAGTTTTTAAAAAATGAGCCATCCTGCTCAATGATGCGGACCCCAGATAAAGCGGAATAGCCAAGTGTAGGCCCTCCTTCGTTACGGACGTATTCAATCAACGGCTGACCTGCATTTTTTTCTTGAGTTGACATAGAATAACCCTCCATTTATATAAATCGTTATTCATCGCTGTGAAGCGAACAAGTAAGTCATATAGAAATTTCAGAAAGCGTTTACGATTTAATTATAGAAAAAACCTCTCCTCCTTTTGGAACGATACTCTCCCTGGTATTTTCTTTTTCATTAGGTTCTGATTCATGGTGTAATTTCCCAAAAACTACAACAATGATAGATTTGGTATATCCTTTTTTAGTATTATACCATTCCATTAGCAATCAATTTGGAGAGCTACTGGATTAAACATTGATTCATTCCCCTAAATGTTGCATCATATCTTACTATAGTCATAGAATTAATCTGTGGTCAAAAGTACGTAAAGATCTGCTAGAATTAATTACTCAGAATAAAGGAAAGAAACGCAGTACAAGCTAAAAAAATTAGAAAAGTAAAATGGAGAGATGAATTAAATGTTAAAGATCATAAAACATTTAAAGCCTTTTATTGCATCAATCGTTGCAGTGATATGTCTTTTATCCGTACAAGCAGTATGCGATCTATCACTGCCAGACTACATGTCCAACATTGTGAATGTAGGTATTCAACAAGGGGGAGTAGAAAACGCGGTACCTCAAGTCATTCGTAAAAGTGAGATGGATAAACTTAAACTCTTTATGAATGCAGATGAGAAGAAAAAAGTAGATGCCAACTATGTGCTTTTAGATAAGAAAAATCTTTCTCAAAGCGAGTTGCAAAGTTACTTAAAAGATTATCCACTGCTTGATAAAGAACCACTTTATCAGCTAAATACAAAGGATAAAGATACAATTAACGAACTTAACAATATTTTTGGTAAGCCAATGTTAATGACACAGGGAATTGAAAAAGATGGTGCATCCTCTTCAACTCCTGCTGCGGCAAATACAGATCCTTTCGCAGCAATTTCCAAACTACCTCAAAGTGAAATCAATGCAATGAAAGAAAAAGCGGATGAAAAGTTTAAGGATCTGCCAGGCAGCATGATCACCCAGTCAGCCGTTACCTTCATTCATAGCGAGTATAAAGCGATAGGTATAAACACAGATAAGCTGCAATCCAATTATATTCTTATTACAGGGGCTAAAATGCTGCTTTTATCCTTAGTTAGTATGGCAGCTGCCGTTACCGTTGGTTTACTTGCAGCAAAAGTAGCGGCTGGATTAGGCAGAAATCTTAGAAAGAAAGTGTTTAGAAAGGTTACAAGCTTTTCTAATGCGGAGTTTGATCAGTTTTCCACTGCCTCTTTAATTACAAGAAGTACAAATGATATTCAACAGGTTCAAACACTGATGGTTATGATGCTTAGGATCGTATTCTATGCACCGATTTTAGGTATAGGTGGAATTATCAAAGTACTTCAGTCAGAACCTTCAATGGGATGGATTATCGCAGTTGCAGTCATCGCGATTTTAACCTTAGTCATTGGTTTATTTAGCATCGCGATCCCTAAGTTTAAAAGTGTACAAAAGTTAGTAGATAAAATTAACTTAATCACTCGTGAATCCTTAACAGGTATGCTCGTTATTCGTGCTTTTAATAATCAAAAATATGAAGAAAAGAAATTTGAAAAAGGAAATCAAGATTTAACAAAAACAAATTTATTTATCAGCCGTTTAATGACATTTATGATGCCAATGATGATGTTTATCATGAATGCCGTTACTTTACTTATTATTTGGGTTGGATCACACCAAGTGGATATGGGAAATATCCAAGTTGGTGATATGATGGCATTTATGCAGTATGCCATGCAAATCATCATGGCATTTTTAATGATTTCTATGGTTTCCATTATGCTTCCACGTGCTTCTGTATCCGCACAACGTATCGCAGAAGTTTTGGATACTGAAGTTCTCATTCATGATGTAGAGGAACCAAAAACATTCTCCTCAGACACAAAGGGTTATGTTGAATTTAAAAATGTTAGCTTTAGATATCCAGGTGCCGAAGAAGATGTGCTTTCCAATATCAACTTTACCGCAAAGCCTGGAGAAACGACAGCTTTCATTGGAAGTACAGGTAGTGGTAAATCAACACTTATCAACTTAATTCCACGTTTTTACGATGTAACAAGCGGCGAAATATTAATAGATGGCACGGATATTAGAGAGGTATCTCAGAAGGAATTACGAGAGAAAATTGGTTATGTACCACAAAAAGGTATTTTATTCTCAGGTACGATCGAAAGCAATCTGAAATACGGTAAAAAAGAAGCAACCGAAGAAGAACTAACAAAAGCGGCAGAAATCGCTCAAGCTATGGAGTTTATTAGCGCGAAACCTGAAGGCTTCCATACAGAGATATCACAAGGCGGTACGAACGTTTCAGGTGGTCAAAAACAAAGAATTTCTATTGCGCGTGCTCTTGCGAAGGAATCCGAAATATTCATATTTGATGATAGTTTCTCAGCTCTTGACTTTAAGACAGACGCAGCATTGCGTAAGGCTTTAAGCAATGAGATTTCAGAAAGTACTGTTCTCCTTGTTGCACAAAGAATAAGCACAATATTGAACGCAGATAAAATCATCGTACTAGACGAAGGTAAAATAGTAGGAACTGGGACTCATGAAGAACTTATGGAGAACTGTGAAGTTTATAAGCAAATTGCTTTATCACAACTTTCAAGAGAGGAGTTGTCATCATGAGTGATAGAAAAATAGAACATAACAGACAAGGTGGTCATGGCGGCGGCCATATGGGCGGTGGCATGCGAAAGATTGAGAAGGCAAAGAATTTCAAGGGAACGATGAATAAGTTACTTCAATACTTAAAGCCCTATAAGTTCTCCATCCTAATCGTCATTATTTTTGCCATAGGTAGTGCGGCCTTTGCCATTGTTGGTCCAAAGATTTTAGGTAAAGCGACAACAAAACTTTTCGAAGGACTCGTAGACAAAGTAACGGGCGTGCACGGCGCCGCCATTGACTTTACCTATATCGGAAACATTGTCATTTTACTCCTTGGATTATATATAGCGAGCACTGCGTTTGCCATTATCCAAGGGTATATCATCTCGGGAGTAGCACAAAAAGTATCTTACAACTTCAGAAAAGAAATTGATGAAAAAATCAACCGGATGCCGCTTAAATACTTTGATAAAACGACACACGGAGAAGTATTATCTAGAATTACGAATGACGTAGATACGGTCAGCCAAACTTTAAATCAAAGTATGTCGCAAATTATCACATCCGTTGTGACAATCATTGGTGTATTCATCATGATGTTATCCATAAGCTGGCAAATGACATTAGTGGCACTTTTAATATTGCCAATATCCATGATGCTCATCATGGGAGTCGTAAAAAGATCACAAAAATACTTTAAATCTCAACAAGAATATTTAGGGCACGTGAATGGTCAGGTAGAAGAGATTTATAGTGGTCACAATATCGTAAAAGCCTTTAACACCGAAGAAGAGGAAGTTAAAAAGTTCGAAGAGGTGAATGATACCCTTTACCACTCTGCATGGAAGTCTCAATTTTTATCGGGAATGATGATGCCGATTATGATGTTTATCGGTAATATCGGTTACGTCGCTGTATCTATTTTAGGCGGATGGCTCGCGATAAAGAAAATTATTGCAGTGGGGGATATTTTAGCCTTTGTTCAATATGTGAGAAATTTTACGCAGCCACTCGCTCAAGTAGCGCAAATCGCAAACGTACTCCAATCCACAGCAGCTGCTGCAGAACGAGTTTTTGAATTTTTAGACGAAGAAGAGGAAGTTTTAGAGTCAGAAAACCCAGTGAAGCTTCAAGAGATTAAAGGAGAAGTGACCTTCAAAGATGTTCAATTTGGATATAATCCCGATAAGATCATCATCAATGATTTCTCCACTCATATTAAGCCTGGACAAAAGGTAGCGATCGTAGGACCAACTGGGGCAGGTAAAACAACGATCGTAAAGCTTTTAATGCGGTTCTATGACGTAAATAGCGGTTCTATCTGTATAGATGGTCACGATATAACAGACTTCACGCGAGAAGACCTGCGCAGCATGTTCGGTATGGTACTGCAAGACACTTGGCTATTTAACGGTTCTATCATGGAAAATATCCGTTACGGTAGACTTGATGCGACTGACGAAGAAGTGATTGAAGCCGCTAAGGCCGCTCATGTTCACAGCTTCGTAAAGACCTTACCAAATCAATATCAAATGGAATTAAACGAAGAAGCAAGCAACGTATCCCAAGGACAAAAACAGTTGTTAACGATTGCTCGTGCCCTTCTAGCGGATCCTAAAATATTAATACTTGATGAAGCAACAAGCTCTATTGACACTCGTACAGAGGCGCTTATTCAAAAGGCCATGGAAAACCTCATGGAAGGCAGAACAAGCTTTATCATTGCTCATAGATTATCAACAATACGTGATGCAGATTTAATCCTTGTTATGAAAGATGGGGATATTGTAGAACAGGGTAATCACGAAGAGTTATTAAAGGCTGATGGTTTCTACGCTTCACTTTACAACAGCCAATTTGAAAGTGCGGATGCTTCATAAATCAACTAACATTAAACAGAACACTTCTCAGATTTATAAGAGGGGTGTTCTGTTTTGTATTTTATATTTAATATGGAAAATACACATATATTGTGAGTCTAGAATAAATGACAATTATAAGGAAAATAAAAAGACATAGCTATCTATAGCTATGTCGATTATGTTGCTTCTATATTAACGCAAATCTTCAGACAATAAGTATAACAATCATTTTATTATGCCAACTAGTTCGCTCTACGAACATTTACTTCAACGTTTTCTTTTCCTGTCACCTTATAAAGAATCCATCCGAAAAAGAATCCAGCAATAGATGGGAGTATCCACTCAAAACCTTGACTGCTAAACGGCAATGCTGAAACAAAGCTGTCAATAAATCCGATATGGACGCCCAGTACACTCAAGCCCTTTACTGCACCTAACGCCAAAGCAATCAGAACGGCATAGCGATATGCCCCATCATTTGGCACATACTTCTTAAATAATCCCAGGAATGTCAACACAATTGCAGGTGGATACACAGTGAAGAAAATCGGCCCTGCAAAGCTGATGATGTTTTCAACTCCAATCACTCCAATGATAACCCCAACAATACAAGTCACAGCCACTATAACTTTGTAAGAGATCTTATTTTTTGTCACTGAGCTCAAAAAATCTGCAAGTGCCACAGTTAGACCGATCGCCGTTGAAAGACAAGCTAATGACACTGCAATAGACAGACCTATTGTACCAATGTTTCCAAGGCTAAGATTGACAAGTCCATTAAGTAACTCCGTTCTTGCTATGTCTGCAGGGAACAAGTCGCCTGCATGTGCACCGAGATAGAGCAGACCACTGTAAACTAGAATAAACCCAGCGCCAGCAATCATTGATGCATAGAGTGTCATTTTCTTGCGGTCTACTTCTGAGGTATAGCCCTTCGCTACTATCGCAGAAATAAAGATCGGAGCACAAAGAAGACCGGTTAAAAGATCTCCCGTGAAATAAAGTTCAATAAAAGATGCCGAAAACGGATTTGGAACCTGTGGTGGAGCTGGCGTTGAAAGAGGTGAAGCAAACGCTTTCACACCAATCAATAGGAGAATCAAAATCAGTCCCGGCGTCAGGACTTTCCCGACCTTATCAACAAAGTTCGACTTATCATTTGCAAAGTAATAGGTTAATGCAAAAAACACCACCACTGTCAATTGAATAGGAACATTCGGAAACAGGGGCATCACGCCCATTTCATGTGTCGTTGCCGCTGTCCTTGGGATATTGGCGAGCACGCCGACACCAATCATAACAAATAGATTGAATGAAACATAGAACCATTTCCCAACAGGCTTGGACAATTCCTCAAAGGATCCCCCTGCGTTTGATACAGCAACAATGGAAAGCATCGGCAGAACGATTGAAGCCAATAAGAGTGCCAAGAACGCAGACACCCAACTTGATCCTGCCATAAAGCCTATTGCTGGTGGAAAGATCATATTCCCTGCCCCAAAGAATACAGCAAATAGTGCAAAACCAACAATCAAACTGTCTTTCGTGAACTTATTCCCCATCTGATTTCCCCCTAAAGTCCATTTAGTGTTAACCCTTACGATTTACTTGCTTCTATAAATGCATCAAATACTTTCCTATGAGTCTCATCAGATTTGAGCAGCATTTCAGGATGCCATTGCACACCTAAGACAAATCTTGAAGCGTCATCATACTCTATCGCTTCCACAATACCATCTGCAGCTTTGGCAGTGACCTTCAAACCATCGCCCAGGTGGCGGATTGCCTGGTGATGAATGGAATTGACATTTATTTGTTTCTCATCAAATATCTTATGTACTAAACTCCCATCTTCAATGATGATATCGTGTACATGTGATGCCCATTTTTCAAGGCTGACGTGTCCCAATAGTTCTTCCCCTTCATAACACTTTTCAAGGTCTTGGTACAAGCTGCCGCCAAGAGCGACATTCATAATCTGTGAGCCGCGACAAATACCGAGTATTGGAAGATTTGTCTTTTCAAGCGCAAGCTTCATAAGTGCAATCTCCATTCTGTCCCTTTCAATAACAGTTTTAGCGAACACAGATGCATCTTCCGTATTTAAATTATCTAAGGTTCCAAACAGTCCCTTGTTGTAATTCACTTCTTCACCATAAAACTCTGGATGGATATCATTTCCCCCTACAAACATGATTCCATCTAGTCGACTTAGAATACTTCTCATAGAATCTTCATCTTCAGTTTGCGGAATGATAATCGGTATGCCACCAGCTTGTTCAATCGCTTGAGTATCTGTGGACAGAGACATGTTAAACGGCACATCATTCAATCCGAATAAACAGCTTCCCACATATGTGCTTTTCAACGCTTCATATTGAGACTGCTCATTTTTACCTCCTTTATCCAGCTTGGGCATGTAACTATAAATATAACTACTTGTTACTCCTATAAGTGGTTTCATTCTTCTACCTCCTTGTGTATGTAATTACATAATGCAAGAATAATGCCAACTCAAAATCGGCTGTTTTCCAACAAAAAAATGAACCTCATGGGTTCATTTTTCTCAAAGTGATTTTCAATTTAACAAAATTAGCTGATTTTGAACTTTTTCATATAGCGATATAGGGTAGACAAGCTTATACCCAAACTTTCTGCAACCTTCTGTTTTCCCTGTGCCGTATGACCGTGTATGTTGAAAAGTTCCATCATTCTATTCTTCTTAATGTCATCTAGACTAGTTGATACAACTAGAGGATTGTTGGACAGTATTCGCCTTGCCAATGACTGAGTACTAATCTTTTTGCCTTCTTCAACGGCAACTGCATACTCTATTGCATTTTCCAGTTCACGAATATTTCCTGGCCAATCATATTGCATAAAGGCCTTAACCACCTGCTGGGACAGCCCTTTTATACTCTTGTTGTATTTCCTGTTATACTTGTTTATAAAATGAGTGGCCAAAGGAATCAAGTCCTCCGTTTTAGAACGCAATGGTTCGTTTTCGATGACCATAACTGCCAAGCGATAGTAAAGATCCTCTCTAAACAGCTTTTTCCCGACCAACTCCTGCACATTCTTGTTTGTCGCTGCAATCACTCGAATATCTAGTTTCTTGGACTCAACGCCGCCCAGTCTGCTCACGCGTTTGTCGTCAAGCACCTTGAGCAGTTTCGGTTGCAATGCGATATCCATCTCCCCAATCTCATCCAGAAAGATCGTACCGCCGTTTGCTAACTCAAACTTTCCTGGTTTCCCATTCTTACTAGCACCACTAAAGGCTCCAGCCTCGTATCCAAACAACTCGCTCTCAATCAGGTTGCTAGGGATCGCTGAACAGTTCACCTCAATGAAAGGCTTGTCTTTTCTTACACTCTGTTTGTGGATGGCTTCTGCAATAACCCCTTTGCCTGTACCACTTTCCCCGAGAATCAGTACATTGAAATCATAGTCAGCCGCCTTTGAAATCATATCTCTCGTGAGCATAGAAGAATCGCTGCTCCCAATGAAATCCAATTCATTGTAAGCAATTCTTTTCGCTGCCTTCCCTTCCTCCTCAACAGATTTCAGGAGATACATTTTTTCAATATGCCGTTCATTGGGATTGATAATGGCCCTAGATAAAGAAAACCGGCCTAATCCATATTCATCATTTATCATAATTGGATGGTCATATCCGATTTCATTCAACCGGTCCAAATCGGCTGGATCAAAGATTTTCCTTAAGTTCATTCCCGACTTGCCCTCGAGCTGTGGTAAATTTGAAAACAGCACAGTATCATCAATGTTTGTCACTATGATGCTATCACTAACATTCGCCATGAGCGTTTCCAAACGATGAACATTTGTGGTTTCTTTGAGTTTGAGCTTGATTGTTTCAACCATCTGGCTTAAAAACCTCTCAAAATCACTGAGCTTTGATTTCAGCTTCTGTTTTTCCTTATCTGTCACGGCAAACAGCGCAATGACACCAACTGCGTAGTCGTCGATAACTATCGGATAATATAAAGTATGTTCCTCCATGCAATTTCCAAGTTCTTTGATTTCACACCCCTGGCACAATTCACTTTCTTTTGGATTGTACAGGTACAGCGGCTTTTTTTGTGCCATAACCTTATAGGTGACCTGATTTTTTGTAAAGGGTATGCCTCTTAATATATTCAAAGCTCCAGTACTAACTACCCGAATCAAGTTGTCATCAACAACATAAAGATTGAGTCCAACGATATCTTTGACGGTTTGCACATAATCAACTAGAAATTTTTCAATATTGTATAGATGGTAATTGTTCACGATTAGCCTCCAACATCATTCTCAAAATGAAAATCAAAATAAGAATAAAACTGCGCAACGTTCCTCATAAATATTATGTAGATAACATTATACCAAAATATACGCTTGCGCTATCCATTTCATATAATCGAAGTAAAACTAAAAAAATAGGATTAAGTGCGAGCTGAATATTTCACAGATCATTACTTAATCCTGTTTTTTTACATGATAATCCTATATCTTCTATGGTGGGATCCGATGGTCTTATTTCTGTATAACTATTTTGATCATGACGGGAGAAGTCCGTCTAAATTTGGTTAATCAATACACGTGATTTAATAATATTAATTACTTGTAACCTCTTTTACATATTCCCATGTTTCTCCGTTATCTTTTGATTGATAAAGTGCACTACTATTACTGTTGTAATCTCCGTCTGCTCCTTGCCCGACTAACATATTAAGTACTCCATCTTTCTCATAAGGCATACTGGGAGAATCAAAAGGACTTATTATAGACTGTGTATACTCTAATTTTACTTCGTGTGGTGTATAATTCACCTTGTTAAAAGTAGTGCCCCCATCATCTGTACGATATAATTCACCTTCATTACCAGAAGGTCTGGTTGCTCCTAAAAATCCAAGTTGATCATTTAGAAAAGTTATTCCTGATGGACCACCAATTGTTCCATTGAAAGGATCTTCATTAATAACCTCCCATGTCTCACCACCATCAACAGTCATACTTAGTGAATAAAAAGAGCTACCTAATGCTTTATCTACGAAATTTAGTCTATAACCAACTTCTTTTGATAAGAAAAACTGTTCATTGTTATTAGTTAACTCTTGTTGCTTCTCTTTAGAATGATCTTGAGTTGGCGTAGTATTTGATTTACTCCAATTTGGATCACCTATTAAGTGATATCTAGCAGGTATGAGCTCTTCCTCTTTTCCAGAAACAAATATAGATACCGTATAGCCAATTATTTCAGAAGCTGCGTGTTCCAGCTTATGCTCCTTACCATCTTCATTAATATTAATAATTCCTTCTGTGTTATATCCCCAATTTCTTTTTCCATAATAAACTAACCCGTACTTACTTTCATTCCACTGACTAACTGTTTGCTGAACTGGAATAGCATTAACCGTTTTAATTAGAGGTTCTACTAGTTTATCCTCATCATAATCGGCATCTGCATACCCATTTAGTCTTAAAGTAATATCTTGTGATTTATTTTTATCATAAGCTATTAAGAAAGTTTCCTCTTTCCCATCCTCATTTTTCCCATAAACAAAAGTATCAAAAGATGTGATGGTTCCATCTGCATTAAATGTAAGCTTAAAATCACTTGCCATATATAATTTCTTTGGCAAAGGATATTCCTTATTTATATCTTCAAAAATACCTTCTACTCCATATTCATATATATTATTATGTTCAAATTCAACTGATCTTTCATTTTTTAATCTTTCTATAGTCCACGCCAGCTTACCGCCATAATTTGTTGCACTTTTATAAATCTCTACTCCATAAAATAATGTGATTGCCACAATAATTACAATGGAGATGTATTTCCACGTTTTTGATTTTTTAGATTCATATTCTCTATCTTTTATAATTCTAATTGTAGTAAATGTAATGATAGATATAAAAAATACGATACATAATAAAAAAATATAAAAATTATTATTAACTCTTCCATACATACATAATGACGCCAACTCATAGCAAAAAAGCCAGTATCCAATGATTAATATTGGATTTGTTAATAATGATCTAAATATCCTTTTTGCCTTTCCCCTAAATATGTGAATCCCTCCTAATCAAATTTAGTGATTATATTTATCTATATTGAGTATACTTTGTTTTACCAAATATTTGTATAATCCTTTGATCATCATATTATTTAATTACATACGAATTAAAGTTAAAATACTCGGAATTAATATAGTAATTAAATGCAAATAAAAAAGCACTCCATCATGCAAAGATAAGTGCTAATTTCTTAATTATAATTTTTATTAAAATTATTCTGATAGACCTAAAACAAAAATTTACTGTACTCGTATCACAGATACAGTCTCTCAAATAAATGTTCTAAAAATGCTTAGTGTTGGCACACTAAGCATTTTACATCAGGTTTTCATCTAAGATAAACAATTAATTTTTAAACTAAAATCACTATCCGTTATTTATGATACGGTTCACCGTGATGTTTCTAAGTGAGATTTTCTGTTTGAAATCTACTAGTATTGTAATAATGCCAATTTCCGACCCTGTTACTCCTTCGATTTTGGAAAGTCTAGTGCTTGGTATTTTAACTGATACTTTCCGCCGTCAGCAACTTCTGAATGATACAAAATATTTGAGTGATCGTTACTGATTTATTCAAACTTAACTTTCTAAGGAAATATTGCAGGTGTTTACGATTAGTTCACAACGACAAATCAATTTAAAAGAATTTACTCACACACAATCACTTCGCGAGTAAATGACCCTTTTAAAGCAACAGCCCGGTCCATAATAACAAATCCTGTATTGATGAGAATTTCATCGATTGGTTCAACGGTCACTACTACGACTTTTTTAGTAAACCTACGCGCACTTCGGAGCATTTCGTTCTGCTCTTCGGGAGTTATGACAGAACACAAATTGTAGGGTAAATCGATAATCGCTACATCATATTCATTGGTGACGTCGCGGATATCTGCTAATTTCACTTCTCCAGAAAGCCCGAAATGTGCGATATTCTCTCTAGCACCTCCAAGAACAAGAGGGTTTCTGTCGCTTCCCACTATATCAATCCCCATAGATAGGGCTTCCACTAGTACCGTCCCAATTCCACAGCAAGGGTCAATCGCCTTGATCCCACTTGGATTAGGAATGGCGATATTTACAACTGCTCTTGCCACACGTGTATTAAGCGCAGTGGAGTAACTATTCGGCTTCTGTTGATGCTTAAACCAAACAGGTTCACTTTTAACATAATCACCGAATACCCATCTTCCGTTTACCACCATGACGCCAAACAAGCGCTTTGGGTGATGAAGATCTGCCTCACCATTAATATGTAATCCAATGTCCTTCTCAATAGCACGCCGGTTTTCAAATCCGGTCTTTTCAGTTTTCGAACGGCCATCATTTTTTACATATATTACTTTAAAGGTTTCATTAGTCACTTGTATGGATGCTACTTGTTTGAGAAGATTTTGAAGGCTTTCCTCCTCATAGATTACTGCAATTCTTTCTTTAATAAATGGACTTCGACTTGGATCAATCTTTATATGGCTTTCCACAATGCTAGTTTGAGGCTCACTCCCAAATAATGAGCGCATTTCCAAAGCACATAATGAACGTTCCTCTTCATCACAGTTGTAAGTGTATATATAAGTCGTTAATTTTTTGTATTTACTATCCAACAGTTTTCATTCCTTAATCTATCTAATGAGAAAAGGCAATAGGTATAATCTAATTTGAAAATACCTATTGCCTCTCCTGAAGAAGCTTTATTTATAAAACACTTTGTCTATATTGTACTTCGACTTGAGTTCATTAATAATATACGTTTCGTAAATTTCTCTATGAACAGGCTCTTCAATAACACAAACTGCAATTTTAGTGACTTCATCTCTATGCATTTTGATTGGGGATACAGTATCCTCAAAATGCTTTTTAATTCTCGGTCTCAACTTCCTTGCTTTCCCAACAAATAATAGCTCTTTATTATTGTTATAGAACATAAAAATACCACCCTTATCTCTAGGGATAAGATGAAAATCAGTAAACCCATAGATATTACTTAGCTCAGGATTATTCTGTTTAGCAATGGTAACACTTGGTTTTGGAATAGTTATGTTGATCACTTACGTTCCTTCCTCCTTCAATATCTCTATAAATGCTATTATAACAGGAATTTAAGAACTCAATCACTGATGATACGGTTCTCCGTAACATATTTAATTGAGGTTTTTACATACTTTAATACCTACTGCAACCAATAGATTATCAACAGAAGTGTTCTTTCTTAAATAGTTTTCCACTAATACTGCAGCCTTGCAATCCTGGTAATTCATTAACCGCTATTTAATAAGAAAGAGTTTTTCTCGCAAAAATATTTTTGGTATGATGTTTAGGTTGTGTATTTACTATGTGACACATTTACATTCATCTAAGAAAAGAGGTATTTATGCACCCCACAAAATTATCCAAGCAACATTGGTTGCTTATCTTAACACTTACTTTATTAACATTTGTTCTCGGGACCAGTGAATTTGTTATTGTCGGAATCTTAACAGATATTTCCTCAAGCCTTCATATAACAAATGCAAAAGCAGGCACACTTGTTTCTGCGTTTGCGATTACGTTTGCCATCGCCACACCACTCGTGATGTCAGCAACAAGTCATTTTCCAAAGCGTAAGTGGATGTTGTTTTTGATAGGATCTTTCATCGTCCTGAATGCTTTGTGCGTAATATCGACGAGCTACATCATGCTCCTTGTACTTCGGATTATGACAGCCATCGTAACAGGAGTATTAATCTCTCTAGCCATGATTGTTGCAAGTGAAATCATGCCGATCGAAAAACGTGGACTTGCTATATCATTCGTTTTCGGTGGTTTCACACTTGCAAATGTCGTTGGAGTGCCAATTGGTATTGTAATCGCCGAACGGTACGGCTGGAATGCCACTTTCATGTTAACCACTTTCCTAGGAGGATTGGCGTTTTTGGCATCCTTTTTTGTCTTACCTAATAAACTCAGCCAAATACGCAGTTCGATACGGGATCAATTTTCTTTAATGACCAAGCCACGAATTTTGATGGCTTTTTTCATTCCTGCTCTCGGATTTGGCGCAACTTATGCCGTCTTTACGTACCTTGTTCCTATCTTGAAGGGAATGGGAGCACCAAATCAATCAATTAGTTTAATCTTATTTGGTTACGGATTCATCTCGATTTTCAGCAACATCCTTGCCGGTAAAATTGCCAGCCATAATGCCATTGGTCGTCTTCGGTTTGTTTTTCTCGTGCAGGCAGTTGTTCTGACAAGTTTATTTTGGACTACAAATCATTTTATTTTAGGACTGATAAACATTGGCTTGATGTCGTTAATGGCCATTCTCTTAACAACATCTACTCAGCTTTATTTAATAGACCTTGCCGGAATTTATCAGCCAAATGCAACAGGACTCGCTGCTTCACTTATGCCAGTGGCAAGCAACGTAGGTATCGCTTTTGGTTCTGCATTAGGCGGAATTGTATACCACCAAGGGAATTTAATGGATGTAACATTGGTAGGTGGGGTAGTTGCAGTCTGTGCAAGTCTGCTAACTTTCTTTAGCCATCACTTAGACCAAAAACAAAAGAAATCAGCTTTAAAATGATAAGAGCAAACATACATGAGTGAAATTTATTCTAAAAACTATTATTGCTGGGATGGGTCTAGTACGGTTTAAATATTTCAGCAGATGGCGATAAATTTTCTTTCTTAAAAGAAGAGACAGTTACCTGTGAAGTAACTTACTTAAATGCAACAGATACTTTAGTAGAAATACAGATCAAATAGGCACATTTGCTTCATTCCTATGTGCCTATTTTAAAAAAACTCATTTACTTATGATACGGTTCTCCGTAACATGTCTAAATGAGGTTTTATATTGAGGTACAAACTATTAATATACTTTCACTCTCTACCTAATAGCAAGTCTCTAATCATATTTATATATACAATATCAACGAGATTTATATAGAGGTAATCTCGAAAAATTATCCAATTCATCTCGGAGATTTCCCCAGTTTTTTTGAGTTTCAGTTGTATAATGCTTATAATCTGGATTATTAATAGTTTCTTCTATACAATTATAATTTGTATAAAGTTTTTCATTATAACACTTTTCAGCGTATATAAATCCATCGGCTAATCCTTGTAATAATTTCTGTTTGTTATCTCCATCCCTATAGTTTACTTTATATGTATCACTTTCTATGAGATTTAACATTGAACCTAATATTAAAATCCAACGTGCCACACTTGGTAAATGAGTTTTGTTAGTTTTATATTCCTCATCATTTAAGATTCTTTGTGTTATTAAAAAATTACTTCTAATTGCAAATGACCACCAATAAAATAATTCAATCGGTTTTATATCTAAATCCCTGTCCACCTTTTCTTCAAAGCGTTCATAAAGTAAAATCAAATTTCTAAAATTATCTGTTGCAGCAAATGCATCTGCATCCATTTCTAGCGTTCTATAATTTAGTGGGGAAACGTTTTTGAAATTTCTATTATTATCTGTCTCAAACATCGGGATATATTGTAAGCTTTTTATATCTTTTGAATTTATGAATTCACAATGCCCATTAAATAAATGACCTAATTCATGAGTAATAATAAAGCGTGATACAAAAATAGTAAGTAATCCTGCTAATTTATAATCTATAATTTTACTATCAAAAATATTAGCGTTTCCATTTTCATCGAATTTCAAAAACTCATATGATACTCCAACATCTTCTTCGTCATTAATCTGCATTTTTTTCAAAAAATTTTCACTTTGCATTTGTGTAAATCCATAAAAATAGTCAAAAAAGTTATCTATAACTCCCTTATTTATTTGTATATTATCTGCATATTTATCACACCATGCCTTACCTCCTAAATTTGCATCTTCCTTAATGGAGAATTTCAAGTTATATCTTGAAATGTAAGTTTCATTTTTTAAAACTTCTTTCATAAGAAATTGGTATTGTTCATATATACTTAGCGCTCTCTCTTTAATATCAACATAGAAATCTTCTTTATTCTTCAAATTTTTCACCTCATTTTACTTTTCTCATAACCTTTGTAGTTACATTTATTAATAAATGATATTGAAATATTTAAAAGTCCTGAGTTCTAGGTAGTTCTTTTTATAAACTGCACTTGTCTGCGTTCTAAGACTTTTATCTCCAGTCCGTCCGTAAACCAACCATAGAAACTCAACCTTTAATTTTAGGAAATTCTAAAATAAAATTTGACTTATTAATTTTTGATATTTATTTAATTCTTGATCTATCTGATTATCGAACTCTTCAAAGGATTTCATTACTGAATACTCTATCATTTGTTTGAAAAAATTTCCTTTTCCATCAAACGCTTCATATGGAATGTTTACAACATTATAATGGAAAAGGTTGTTCCTTAAATCAGATTTTATTGGCACAATAGTCTCTCTAGCATTAATTAATTCATTAATATCAGAGTATTCTTCCGTAATTTTTGGTACTTTCTTTGCCAATAAATCTAAACCTTTTATTGATAATAGATAGGTACAAAACTTCATTCGATAATAAAAATTTCCGCGGACTCCTAATACTACCGGGAAAATGTTTCTAATAAAATTATTTTGACAATAATAATTATACAAAAATAGTAGCCAATATTTATCTTCTGTACTATTAAAAGCATCAAAACGTTTAGAGTCCTTAAAATAAACGTCTTGATGAGTAAAATTATCAGTAAGAGAAAAAATCTTATTAGGAGTCTTGCTCACTGGATAAATATTTGCTTTGGAAATATAATTTGCAAGAACTATTCCAAACTCCTTCATCACAGGACCGATAATTCCTTTATTGTCAGAATAGAGAGTTTTAATGTTTTTAAACAATTGGTAAGTATTTGCATAATCAATTTCTTTAAAGAAATATATTCCTAAATCATGTTGGCCAAATAATTTTATATATGCTTTTTGGATTAAATTATAATTACCAAATAAAAGTTCATTAAAAAGGACTGTATCGTCTTCCAATTTAGGAATAACTTTATTTCTTTTATACTCTGAGTATAACTTTAAAGCACTACGGTTTTCTTTAATTAATTCTTGTACAGAGTTTCCTTCTATGTCGTTGTACCAACTTGAATGAACTTTGCTTGTTCCTGCGTGAAAATAATCCAAACCATCACACACAAAACTTAAATAAGGAATAAGAGATGTTGAAACGTAGGAAGTAATTTCAACATATGAATTCGTTAGTTTATGTATCAATTCATATACTTCTTGTACTTCAATTAATAATTCTTGGTAAGAGATTTGTTTCAACTCAAGATTTTTCATTTTACTCACAACCTACCTCCTTTCACATAGTAAACCTTAAAAGTTATCTATTACATCGGCTAATACTAAAAACCTCATTTACTTATGATACGGTTCCCCCCGATTAATCCGAAAACTTCGATAAACCTGCTCCACCAAGATCAAGCGCATCAACTGATGAGGAAAGGTCATCTTAGAAAAAGAAAGAGTATCATTCGCCCGCTGCATAACGTCTTTCCCTAACCCTAGTGATCCACCAATAACAAAAGCGATTTTGCTCTTCCCATAGGTCGCAAGCTGATCTAGCTGTTTGGCTAGTTCTTCGGAGGTTTTCATTTTGCCTTCGATGGCGAGGGCGATGACGTGGGCGTCTGGGCTGATTTTGGCGAGGATGCGTTCGCCTTCTTTGTTTTTGACTTGTTCCATTTCGACTGGGCTTAGTTCTTCTGGTGCTTTTTCGTCAGCGACTTCGATGATTTCGATTTTAGCATAGGCGGAAAGGCGCTTTGTATATTCGTCGATTCCTTGCTTTAAATATTTTTCTTTTAATTTTCCTACGGTAATAATTGAGATATTCACAGGTTTCCCTCTCTTTACAAACAATTTACAAACAGGATATCCACAGAAGTTATCCACATATCAACATAATAATCTGTTTTTTCTATCATTTATCCACTGTTAGTTATTTTAAATTATCATACCATACCGTTACAACTGGCTTCTATTTTTGCCAGCTGTTTTCTTTTTTCCACAACAATCTGCCTGTTCTCTATGGGTAAAAAGCAGTTAATTTTCTTCTTCTCCTTAAATTTAAAATGCGGTTAATATTTCCTTTACATTCTCCTGCAAAAATAGAAACAAGCTTTTCTAACATTTGAGGAGGATTGAAAACATGAAAAAGATCCGAAAGAAAGCTCTTCCATTCATGCTAGCCGCAGGGGTGGTATTTATCTCTGTCCCTATTATTTCTGAAGCCGCTCCAGGAGGATTGCTAGAAGAAAACTTTGATGCATCCACCTCACTGCCGGCTGGATGGAAGGTAGTAGAAGGACAAGCTTCTGTACAAAACGGCAAGCTGACATTAACATCCCCGTCTACCTCTCAACCAGCGCGTGTAGTCGTACCGCTCGCTGAAGAAACGGGTGATTATGTCATTGAAGCAGATATGACGTTCTTATCTGCTGTGGAGGATACACGCTGGGCTTCTGTGATGTACCGCATTCAATCCGAAGATTATCCGTATTATCAAATGGCGATTCGTCGCGGAACAACGGCTTTAAATGGCGTCGAATTTGCTTTGCGCAATGATCGCAACCAATGGGAAGTACATGATAAAACATTTTACTCAGAGCCCTTTGCGTTTAATCAAACGTATCGCGTAAAAGTTGTCGTAAAAGGCAATCGTGTGCAGCAATACATCAATGATCAGCTTGTGATTGATACGGATGCTGCGTCGGCACTTGCTAAGGGTGGCATTGGCTTTCAAGCCGTTGGAACGACGGTGCAATTTGACAATGTAAGAGTGTCGGCTCAAGAAGCAGAATTGCCACCGTTATCACAATCTGGCGCCTTTTTACCGAAAGAAGCGGAAACGAATATTTTGAACGCACCGACGATTTTATCCTCTGATGCAACGCCACAAGCGGTTGATTCACTTGCTGGCACAGGCGTTTCTTCCATGGTACTGAAAACGGATCATCGCTTAATGGTCAACGGCACGCCGCTTCAAACGATGCTCGAAAAGATGCAAGGGAAAATGATCCCAGTCATTCAATTAGAGGATGAACAAACGGTTGAGCCGCTTGTCGCTTTGCTCAAAGAAATGGCCATTCAAGACGTTCAGATCGCTTCATCTAATCCTGCACTCGTCAAGCAGGTAAAAGAAGAGATACCGACTGCTAGAGGAGCCGTTGTTTATAATAAAAACTCGATGAATAAGCATGATATCAATGATTTAATCCAAAATATTCATGAAAGCAATGCCAAAGTGGCAATCATTCCGCAAAAATTATTAACGGCGGATCTTGTACATACCTTGCATAGCCGAACTGTTTCTGTCTGGGGAGTCGCTGGCTCTCAAGAGGCGGATGCTCATGCTCTGATTCATACAGGCGTTGATGGCATTATTGCACAAGATACAGCCCCTGTGTTGAAAGCATTTAGTCAATATCCTGAAAACACGCTTGTCCAACGCCCAATCGTCGCTGCTCATCGTGGAATCCCTTCACTCGCACCTGAAAATACGATGGCTGGTTACCAAAAAGCGTATGAGCTAGGCGCCGATTTAATTGAAACAGATCTTCAGCGCACAAAAGACGGTCATTTAGTCATTATGCATGACTCTACAGTGAACCGCACGACGAATGGAACGGGGAAAGTGTCCGAACTAACGTATGAAGAAATTCGTCAACTCGATGCTGGCGTGAAATTTAGCCCGGAATTTGCTGGAGAAAAAGTGCCTTCTTTCCGCGAATTTCTACAAGCATTTAAAGGCAAAGATGTTGTTCTTCTAGTGGAATTGAAAGCAGAAAACATCGAGGAGCAGGTCATTCAGGAAATTGAAGAGGAAGGTATGACAGATCAAGTACTCATTCAAAGCTTTAGTCCAGATAGCGTAAAAAAATCGCATGAGCTACAGCCAGCGATTGGCACAGGCTTTTTATACTCAGCCGCTGTTCCAGGAACAACAGAAGGCCGCTTGAAAGATGCTCAGAAAATGTTAAATTATGCTACTACCATGAATTCAACACTGAATTCCAGTTATGGCAGTTTATCTGAAGAATTTATTACGTATATGCGTCAACGCGGCATGATTAATATGCACTGGACGTTCCGTAATGAACAAGCATTAGAGGAACAGCTAATGAATGGAGTGATCGCTCCAATCACTGATTACACGCAATGGCTCACCGCCGCTCCTATTCGCTTAGAAACACCGATTAAGAAACGCAATTTAAAAGTGGGAGCAACCGCAACGATTCAAGCAAAAGCCTTTGTTAACTACCGTACCGAGAAAAAAGAAAATATCGAAACAAGCTTATTCGTCCCCGATAACCAGCAAATTGTTGCGATTGAAGGGAACACAATTAAAGCATTGGCACCAGGTAAAACGAATGTATTCGTACAGCACACCTTTACGATGCTTGGCAAAGAATGGCGCTTAGTCGCAGAACCAATTGAAGTAACGGTGAAATAAAGAATTTGCTATAGATTTGAAGTAAAGTCGCGACGTTTATAAAAATGTCGCGATATTTTTATTCGAGATAAGCTCTATCTGGTACTCATTTAAATTCTAATTCAACTAAAAAAGCAGAATAGTTGAATATTATTTAAAATAGTTTTAAAATTCTGATTATAATTAACCTGGAGGAATAGCTGATGAAAAAATCCAGTATTATTTTCTTTGAAAGAAAGTTTCCAAGTGCCAACATGATCCTTATTAAAGATCAACTCCCTATCCTTATTGACACTGGTTTTGGGAGTGATGTGAAAGATACAGAGCAATTAATTAAAGAAGTAGGTGTTTCACCAGAAGAATTACACCTTATTGTGAACACGCACTATCATAGTGACCATGTAGGGGGCAATTTTCATCTTCAAAAAAATTATGATGTGACGATTGCTGCTCATAAATGGGATGCCGATTTAATTAATTCTTGTGACTCTGAAGCCTGTAGTGCAGAATGGTTAGATCAGCCTGTAGAACCTTATCGAGTCGATATAAAGCTTTCAGATAACGATGAGATTAATACGGGAAGTACAACCTTGAAAGTCTTGCACACACCAGGACATACGTTAGGACATATTTCTTTATATGAACCTCAAGAAGAGATATTAATTTGCGGGGACCTCTTTCACAGAAATGATATCGGATGGTTAAATATCTTTCGAGAGGGTGTCGCATCTATCCAACGATCTATAGAAAGTTTGGATCGGTTGTCCATGCTCCGGATCAGGCAAGCCTATTCAGGACATGGACCTCAAATAGAGAATCCTCCGGCTGCCATTGATGCGGCAAGGGCAAGATTTGAAAAGTGGCTCAAAATGCCAGAAAAAATTTCATGGCATGCCTGTAAGAGGATTTTTTCATTCACATTAATCATTAAGAACGGATTGGCAAAGGAAGAAATCGATAACTACCTATTAAATTGTGGTTGGTTCCAAGATTTTGCGCGCTACTCTTTCCAGCTTCAACCGGAAGAATTTATTGAAATTCTGCTTGATGAAATGATTCGTTCTGGAGCAGCAAGCTGGCACAATAATCATTTGATCGCTACGGCCTCATACGAAGCACCACAAAAGCAATGGATGAATAGGAACATAAAGCCAAAAGAATGGAAACCTCAAGATTCTCTCACATAATACAGTATAAAACCTTCAGGGAGAGATTTATATGTCATTACAAGTAGGAGATATCATTTCGTTTGAACGGACTTTTTCAGTAAGAGATGTTGAATTATTTACAGAGATTTCAGGTGATGAAGGGATTCACCATACAACCCCAGATGAACAGGGGAGACTTGTCATTCAAGGATTATTAACGGCCACTCTACCAACAAAAGTAGGTGGAGATCATAACGTACTAGCTCGTACTATGAATTTTGAGTTTTTAAGACCTGTGTTTACGGGAGATACAATCATTTGTGAAGTGAAAATTGAAAAATACGAAAGGCAAAAAAATAATAGAACAGCCATTATTGCCTCCTTTTCATGTGAAAATCAGAATGAAAAAGAAGTATTAAAAGGAATTTTTTCAGGTGTAATACTTTGAATTCTTTATACTTTCTTCAACCAACAGGGGCTTTAGGTGAATAAAGATCATTATTTATTACACAGCTACATTTGCGCCTTCCTTGATCTATGAGGAAGGCTGTTTGTTATGGGGAAGTGTCGATACCATTCCTCCCCCACAGAAAAAGCCGACCTCCACTAGAAATCGGCTTTTCTCTAATTATCCACAATGTTCATAAGCTATTCACACGATGTTATCCACATATCCACAATATCTATCCACATATAGTAGGGCGAATATTAGTTTGCTACTACATATTCCGCGTTGTTTTGACAATATTCACAGGTTGTGGACAGTTTTTTGTCGTCATCAAGTTTTTCGATTGTTGGTGAGGTTTCATATTCATCAACAATGACATCTAATGCTAGTTCGGCATGTTCTTTGCAGCAATAAATCATGGTGTCAGTCTCCTTTTTGTTTTCGAAAAGAAACGCAGAAAGGCTATTCGCGATTCTGCGTTTTCCCTATTTACATGACTCCTTCAGTCGTCAGTACAACCGTTACAGTTTCCTTTTTACCCTCTCGATAGAAAGTCACTTCCATTTTATCGCCGACTTCTTTATTCGTATACATATATTTACGAAGTTCTAAAACATCGTTGACTTCTTGGTCATCTAGTTGGACGATAACGTCTAGTTCTTGTAAGTTTGCCTTAGATGCCGGTGATTCTGGTAAAACTTGTTCAATCATGGCACCATCTGTTACACCTTCAGGCAATTTTAATGTTTGTTGTTGGTGATAAGCAGGAATTTCGTTTACATTTCGCAGTTGAACACCCATAGATGGACGTTTCACTTTTCCGTATTTTTCTAAGCTATCAATGATTGGCATAGCATAATTGATCGGAATCGATAATCCGATACCTTCCACCGCTTGCTGAGCGATTTTCATGGAATTGATGCCGACTACTTGACCGGAAATATTAACAAGTGCACCACCGCTATTTCCTGGGTTAATGGCTGCATCTGTTTGCAATACTTCTGCTTGCCAATCGATCGCACCATCTCCGTTAATATCAACAGGGATCGTTCGCTCTAGTCCAGAGACAATTCCTTGTGTCACCGAACCAGAAAACTCAAGACCTAGTGGATTCCCGATTGCCATGACAGGTTCACCAATTTTCAATGCATCGGAATCTCCAAATTCAGCTACGTCTGTCACTTTTTTTCCGTCGATTTCGATAACTGCTAAATCAGTCCAAATATCACTTCCACTAAGTTTTGCGGGTACTTTAGTTCCATCAGCTAGTGAAACTTCTAACTTTTCAGCACCTTCAACAACATGATTATTCGTTACAATGAATGCTTTACCTCCCGCTTTTTTATAAATGACTCCAGAGCCTGTTCCTGCGGGTTGAGCCTCTCCACCTTGCCAAAAGTTACCCGATTGAATATTCGTGATACCTACAACGGCATTTTTCACTTCATCAACTGCTTTTGTTACATCAGTTGTGACATCTAATGAAACGCTTTCCGTTTTCACTGGTGATTTCGTCGTTTCTTGGCCATCTTCATCAGCAATATTTGATACAGCAAAGACGGTTATTGCAGCACCTACAATCAAGCCCGCCAAACTTGCTAGAAAGTAGCCGCTTTTTTTGGGGCCGTTCGAATTCCTTCCTGTTCTTCCGTGATCATCATAATAACCCAAATACCTCACCCTTTACTATTGATGTTATGATTATTTTCCCCATTAAAAAAATTATAACGCTTCCTATGGAAAATTCAATTAATATGCAAAGTGAACAAAATAAACCGCCTTTAATAAGAAACCCCTATTAAAGACGGTTTATTCCACTTATAATTCAGTTAAAATTGTTGGCGTTTTTGGATCAGTATCGAGCAATTCAAATTGCTCACCCACTGGCATATCTTTCTTTTCGAGTGTTTGGGTCACACTCATTTTTGCCAAATCTTTCATATTATTGTCTTGACTTAAGTGAGCAAGGTAAATACGTTTCGTTCGGTCACCAATGACATCACACATCGCCAGTGCCGCATCTTCATTAGACACGTGGCCAAAATCACCCAATATTCGGCGTTTAATGCTCCATGGATAGCGACCCATTCGTAGCATTTGGACATCGTGGTTGCTTTCAAATACGTAGGCATCCGCGTCTTTAATGATGCCCTTCATCCGATCACTAACATAGCCTGTATCTGTGATTAATACCAGCTTTTTGCCTTGATAATGAAACACATAAAACATTGGCTCTGCTGCATCGTGTGAAACGCCGAAGGATTCAATACTTAAGCCATTAAAGCTTTGAACTGTTTCCATTTCAAAGCTGAATTTCTGTTCGGTATCCACTTTCCCGATGAGCCCGTCCATCGCTTGCCACGTTTTTTCATTAGCATAGATCGGCAGCTTATACTTTCTAGCTAGCACCCCGATCCCTTTGATGTGATCACTATGTTCATGGGTGACTAATATCCCTGATAAATTTTTGATATCCCGATCAATAGAAGAGAACAATGACTCCATTTGTTTGCCGCTTAAACCAGCGTCTACTAAAAAGGAGTGTCCATCTGCCTCTACGTAAAACGCATTTCCTGTGCTCCCACTCGCTAGCACACTAAAATGCAACATCGTTTTCACTCCATTTATTTTTAAGCACCTGTTTCGTTTTTGTAAATCGTTCCGTCTAATGCATTGACATAAACTTGTTCGACTTTGCCATTATTTTTTATTTCAAAGTACCAAGTAGGGGAAAGAACTTGTGCCTCTGTTACCTTGACAACCGTATAATAGCCAAGCTCAATATCTGATATTTCACTGTTCTGTTTAATAAGCCCATTTTTATATAGATTTTGAATTACTTGAAAGGCTTGAATGATCGTTTCCTTCTGATCATTTTCCTCTACTTGCCCTAAAAGTGTTTGCTTATACATGGTAATCTCTCCATTATCATTCAAGAGAATTTCAAGTCTGCCATTAGTATTTTCAAACAACTTTTTATTATCGACGTGCTGATAGAAAATGGCTTTTTTCTTCTTTTCATCCATGCCCCAATAGCGGTATTCTTCTCCATGAACGACATGGTTGTTCACAAAAGAGCGGAGATCATTGACTTTATCTTCCCCTAACGGTACAGGCTTTTGCAATTTACTAGAAACAATCATTTGACTATCGGATAGCTGGATTTGCTGATCATTTAGCTTTTCAAACTCTTTTTTCGAAAATTTTTTCGGTTTAGCTGTAATGATCGCTGCTTTTGTGACGTCGTTAGGTAATTCTTTATATTCAATATTGTACTCTTTCAGCTTTTCTTCAATGGGCTCTTCTTTCATGGCGACATATTGATTGGCACGATCTTTGTTGAAAAACATGATAAGCAGGAAGATGTTCAAAATTAGAAAAACAGCAATAAATATTGATTTTGTTTTACTCCAATCCATGAACAGTATCCTCCGTTCCTTCATTCCATAAAAGTTTCTTCCAATGTCCATCGTATTTATAAAACCACGCTGGCTCAAGAACGAGAATTTTATCGGTTTGTGGGTCATGATGTAAATCATAGCCTACCACCATATCCTCTAATAGCTTTAAATCAAAGTTTTTCTGCTGTTTCACTTGATTGAAAGCTGCTGACCCATCTTGCAATTTCACCTCATCAGCCTCAGAAGGAATTGAAATATCTAATGTGAAGTACGGTCGATCATATTGATAAATTTGTTCCTTATTCCAATTTTGTTTAATTTCTGCCATACCCTGCTCATTAAAAACTGGCTGACCGTCAATAAATAACCGATAGCTAATTTGCGGAGAGCCTGGTGTCGCTTCAAATAAACGGTATTGATCAGTCCAACCGCTATGTTCATTGACAAAATTAATGCTTCTATCAATTAACCCATGTAGTTCCCCGCTACGTACAGCTTCTGGTTCCTTGGCGGGATTGACGTATTCAATCGTCTTGCTTTCATAATTTACTTCCATTAAACTCGAGCCATCTGTATACTCTTCACCTTCTGGCTTCGTCCCTTTTCTTACAATGCTTGGATCTGTAAATAATGCATCTTTAAATTTGACGGTATCAATATCATCTGGATAGTATTTATATCTCATCAAAGAAGATGAACCTTCTGGTAAAAATAGCTGACGGTCATCCTCTAATTCCTTAGACAAATAAACATCCCATTTAGGAGCTTGATTCGAATAATTTCTTTTAAATGCACCTAATGTAGCTGACGAAACTTGACTTTCAAACACGAGCCGTTCGTTCATTGATACAAAATAAACGTTCGTTTTTTTATCTTTTGTATTCATCCGGCTAATCACTATTCGATCAAAAACAGCATTGGGAACTTTTTGATCGTGAAATGACCATAATGTATTGATTGTATAGAAGGGAATAAATGTTGGAAATACCAATTCCATTTTATTACTTCCATATACTAATTGATCAAATTCTTTATCAGTGATTGTACTTGAAATATTTTTCGGCTCATTAAATGTCCATTTTTGCAGTTCTTTCATCATATTATCGATCTCTTTTTCATTCGTTGTACCAAAATGGCGGTCTCCATCATGGTACAACACTTTAGATGGCTTAATGAGGTCAACTGCTTCCCGCGTTTCACCAATAGACACTTCATGGATGTAATCATCTTCAATGGTTTCTAAACTCGGTTGATAATTCCAGATGCTTAACGTCAAAAGAATGCTAGTAAAGACCAGCGCGACTAAAACAATATTTTTGATGTGTTCATAGTTCATAACCAATCATCCTCTTGAGATAGCTCATATGGAAGCGTAAGGAAAATGGTTGTTCCTTTACCTTCTACACTAGTCGCCCAAATATCGCCATCATGTGCGACGACAATTTCCTTAGCGATCGCAAGCCCTAATCCCGTACCGCCCATTTTTCGAGTTCTAGCACGATCTACTCGATAAAAGCGTTCGAAAATCCGTTCAAGATTTTTCTTCGGAATCCCCATTCCTTGGTCACGGACACTAACAACAATAGCATTCGATTGTTCCTCCACCTTAAACGTAAGCTGGCCTCCTTGTGGAGAGTATTTCAAGGCGTTAGAAATAATATTATCCAGTACCTGTGTTAACTTATCAGTATCAATCTCCACATAAATCGGATATTTAGGTAGCTGCCTCTTAAATGTGACATCTTGAGATTTTGTCATTTCAAATCGATCAATAATTCGATTATAAAATTTTGTGAAATTCACTTCTTTTTTCGTTAACTGAAAATCACGGCTGTCAAATTTAGATAGCTGCAATAAGTCGTTCACAAGTCGGATCATTCGCTCTGTTTCGGTCTGTGTTACTTCTAGAAAATGAGGAGCAATATCAGGATCTTGCCAAGCTCCATCTGCTAATGCCTCTAAATAACTTCTCATTGTCGTCAATGGCGTCCTCAATTCATGAGAAACATTAGCCACAAATTCACGACGATCGGCTTCAATTTTTTCTTGTTCTGTAATGTCATGAAGAACGGTAATTAATCCATTCACAAAACCAGTATCTTTTTGAATAACAGAAAAGTTGGCACGTAAAATATACGGTCCTTCTTCATTACTGTAATCTAATATCACCGAATCTTGTTCATTCAGTAAATCTTCAAATGAATATTCTTCCTCTAAACCAAGCAATGATGTAATCGACTGAGAAATCACTGTTTCACGTGAAACATTTAATAGCTTAGCTCCTGGTTCATTAATTAGAATAACGCGGCCTCTCCGGTCGGTTGCAATTACCCCATCTGTCATATAGGACAGAACTGATGACAACTTTCTTTTTTCTCCCTCCGTAGTAGCCTGAGCTTCCTGAAGTCGCTTCGTTAAATTATTAAACGTGACCGCTAACTCACCGATCTCATCTTGCCCATACACTTTCACCTTTCGAGAAAAATTTCCTTTTCCAAGCGCGACAGCTTGACGACGCATATCCGTGATCGGACGGGTAATTGTACGAGCTAACAGCACACCTAGAATAGCCGTTACCCCTAGAGCAAGCGCAGTTGCAGAAAATAAGATTTCATTAATTTCATCCATTTGTGCGAACACATTCTCGACTTTTCCAACTAAATAAATCGCACCGATCACTTCTCGATTCGAAATGATTGGAGATGTTAACACCCAAACACGCTTATTCGTTTGCTCATCGACATACATCTTATCTTCTTCTGCTCCAACAGAAAGCGTCCTCTTCACTGAGATCTCTGTTGTTCTTTGGCCGATCGTTCCTTGTTTCGTCGGATCAGATGTTCCAATAATTCGACTACGAGCATCAATGACCCGCACTTCCGCAATATCAGGAGCTGAAAAATCCTCTAATATTTTTTGGATATCCTGCTCCAGCGTCGGCATATCCGCCGTTCGCTCTTTCAACATTTCTTCCCTTAAATTGTACTCAAGCAAATTCACTCGCTCTTGCAAAGAGCTTTTAAAATTTGTGACGAGTTTCTGCTCTAATTCATTGACAAAATAAACGCCAATAATTTGCATAGCGAATAAAATGAGCAGTACATAAATTAATACAAACTTTAATTGTATCGAACGGAAAAAACCCACTTTTTTCATGTATGATTACTCCTGTTCAGGATTACGCAAGTAGTAGCCTACCCCTCTTCTCGTTACAATCCAAGATGGGTGACTCGGATTATCCTCAATTTTTTCACGCAAGCGGCGAACGGTGACGTCCACTGTACGAACATCTCCATAATAATCATAGCCCCAAACCGTTTGCAACAAATGCTCCCTTGTCATCACTTGCCCAATATGTTTTGCTAAGTAATGAAGCAATTCAAACTCGCGATGAGTAAGCTCAATCGTTTCTCCACGCTTAGATACCGTATAAGCATCAGGGAGAATCGTCAATGTGCCTACTGTAATTTCATTTGTATCGTCCTCTTCCTCCGCTGGGGCAGGGGCAGCCTGGTGGCGACGTAAATTTGCCTTCACCCGAGCAATCAATTCCCTTGTACTAAATGGCTTCGTTACATAATCATCCGCGCCTAGTTCAAGGCCAAGCACTTTATCAATTTCCGAATCTTTAGCTGTTAGCATCACGATTGGCATTTCATATTTCTTTCTTACTTCACGACACACTTCCATTCCATCCCGTCCCGGAAGCATAATATCCAATAAAATCAAGTCCGGCTGCACTTCTTCTACCATCTCTACAGCCTGATCTCCATCGTACGCACAATGAACTTCATAGCCTTCCTTTTTTAAGTTAAATTGCAAAATATCTGCAATTGGCCTTTCATCATCTACAACTAATATTTTTTTTTGCATTCCGATCTCCTCTTTTCTTCAAAAATCAAAAAATATCTATCATCAAATTATTCAGTGAAGAGGTTGTTCCTTTATTTTATCATAAGAAAACACCGATTTCTGCCACCTTTTATTTACTCCTAGCAGAGCAAAAAGGACTGACCCCAAATAATAATATCTACTATTTTAAAAGAGAAAATCCTCTTCATTGAGATATTCTTATGGATGTCAGACCCTTTAAGAGACTTTTCTCTCAACATCAATACCACATCTATTAACTGTATCATGAACAACGACCTTTTTCATCCTTTAATAGTAAATATGAATATATACCCAAATATCCTTATGTATGTTTTCTTTCACAAAAAAAACACCGCGAGAGTTATAATCGTCGCGATGCTTCTTTGATGGCTCAGGACGGAATCGAACCGCCGACACATGGATTTTCAGTCCATTGCTCTACCAACTGAGCTACTGAGCCAAACTAATATGTAGTTAACAAAAGACTGAGCGGCCACCAAAGAGGTTACTCTTAGAAGTCATGGCCGACTAATAAGAAAATAGGATTCATTAAAAAGTAAACGATTCAAAGTAAACGATTCAAAGTAAATGATTCATTTATGGCGGTCCGGACGGGACTCGAACCCGCGACCTCCTGCGTGACAGGCAGGCATTCTAACCAACTGAACTACCGGACCATAAATATAGGTTAATTTTATTTAAATAAAACTTGGTGACCCGTACGGGATTCGAACCCGTGTTACCGCCGTGAAAGGGCGGTGTCTTAACCGCTTGACCAACGGGCCATTCCATAAAATGGTGAGCCATGAAGGACTCGAACCTTCGACCCTCTGATTAAAAGTCAGATGCTCTACCAACTGAGCTAATGGCTCGAAACACTGTTTGTTGCTAACAACGTTGTTAATATTATCACAGGGTTCTAACTCTGACAATAGCTTTTTAAAAAATATGTCGAAAAAAGTTTATTAATAGAAAAAGAGCTTGTTGGATCATCTTTTCTAAAAGGAAATAGCCTACCTATTAAAACGGCAGACTGCTTGAAGATCAAAGAAACAGATAGAACATCGAAGAACGAGCTAAAATACAAAAAAACGGCTTCTCCTTTTCGAGAAGCCGGTGCTTTTTGTATTATCCTTGCGCCCAAACGCTGCGAACAACGTTTGTTTGGTTGCGGTCTGGTCCTACAGAGAACGTAGACAATGAAATACCTGTCAATTGAGATACTCGCTCTAAGTAGTGACGAGCATTGGCAGGAAGCTCATTTAATGTTTTGCAGCCAGTGACATCTTCTGTCCAGCCTGGAAGCTCTTCATAAATTGGTGTACATTCAGCTAAAATGTTCAAGTTTGCTGGATATTCTTCAATGACTTGATCTTTGTAACGGTAAGCAACACAGATTTTTACTGTTTCAATACCTGTCAGTACATCGATAGAGTTAAGAGAAAGATCCGTTAAACCGCTGACACGACGAGCATGTCGAACAACAACGCTGTCGAACCAACCAACGCGGCGTGGACGGCCAGTTGTCGTACCGTACTCGCGGCCTACTTCACGAATTTGGTGGCCAATTTCATCATGAAGTTCTGTCGGGAATGGGCCATCTCCTACGCGGCTAGTATACGCTTTTGCTACACCGACAACGTGGTTGATTTTCGTTGGGCCTACACCAGAACCGATCGTTACACCACCAGCTACTGGGTTAGAAGATGTAACGAATGGATATGTACCTTGGTCGATATCCAACATCACACCTTGAGCCCCTTCAAATAATACGCGACGACCTTCATCTAATGCGTCGTTTAAAACAACAGATGTGTCACAAACGTATTGTTTAATTTGTTGACCGTACTCATAGTACTCGTCAAGAATATCTTCAATCTTGAAGCCTTCTGTCTCATAGAAGCGCTCAAGCAAACGATTTTTCTCTTCTAAGTTGCGAGTTAGTTTTTCTTCAAATGCTTTGCGATCTAAAAGGTCTGCCATGCGGATGCCGATGCGTGCTGCTTTATCCATGTAAGCTGGGCCAATTCCTTTTTTCGTTGTACCGATTTTGTTATCGCCTTTGCGTGCTTCTTCTACTTCATCAATTTTCAAATGATAAGGAAGAATGACATGAGCACGGTTACTGATGCGCAAGTTATCTGTAGAAACATTTTGATCATGTAAATATTTTAATTCTTGAATTAACGCTTTAGGATCTACAACCATCCCATTGCCGATCACGCAAATTTTATCTTTATAAAAGATACCTGATGGAATTAAATGCAATTTGTACGTAACACCGTTAAATTTAATTGTGTGGCCTGCGTTGTTACCACCTTGATAACGCGCTACTACTTCTGCATTTTCTGAAAGGAAATCAGTGATTTTCCCTTTTCCTTCATCGCCCCATTGTGTTCCTACTACTACTACTGACGACATGTATAAGCACCTCCGAAGGGTCCGTAAATTTCTTTTTATATGAAGCACGTTTTATTTTAACAGGTTAAAGTAAAAGAAGTCAAACGTGAAACACGAACATTATGTTATATTTTTTGGTATTTGTTCGTAAAAAAATACCAGCAGTTTTTCGCTTAAACTGCTGGTTTTTAATATATGTCATCCGGTTTCATCAAACCGCCGTTCCAAGTTAACAAACTTATTATATTCCTTCACAAAAGCTAGCTGAACCGTACCTACAGGACCATTACGCTGTTTAGCAATAATGATTTCGATAATATTCTTATTCTCGGATTCTTTATCATAATAATCGTCTCGATATAAAAAGGCAACAATATCCGCGTCCTGCTCAATCGATCCAGACTCTCGAATATCAGACATCATTGGACGCTTATCTTGCCGCTGCTCTACGCCACGAGATAGCTGCGAAAGAGCAATAACGGGCACTTCGAGTTCACGGGCGAGCGCCTTTAATGAACGGGAAATTTCCGATACTTCCTGCTGACGGTTCTCACCAGAGCGACCGCTACCTTGAATAAGCTGCAAGTAATCAATTAAAATCATGCCAAGCCCTTGCTCCTGCTTTAAGCGACGGCATTTCGAACGAATTTCACCAATGCGCACACCTGGTGTATCATCTATATAAATCCCTGAATTAGACAAACTGCCCATCGCCATCGTCAGCTTGCGCCAATCTTCATCAGTGAGTGAACCTGTCCGCAAGTTTTGAGCATTAATATTCCCCTCAGCACAAAGCATCCGCATCACAAGCTGTTCGGCCCCCATCTCGAGGCTAAAGATCGCGACATTTTCATCCGTTTTCGTTGCCACGTTTTGCGCTATATTTAAAGCAAAAGCGGTTTTACCGACAGATGGACGAGCCGCTACAATAATTAAATCATTGCGTTGAAAGCCAGCTGTCATGCTGTCAAGATCGGCAAATCCTGTTGGAATCCCAGTTACATCACCTTTGCGATTATGCAGCATTTCAATGTTGTCATACGTGCGTACAAGAACATCTTTAATATTATGAAAGGCACTCGTATTTTTTCGTTGAGCCACCTCCATAATGCTTTTTTCTGCTTCGCTTAGTAACGCTTCTACTTCATCTTCCCGACTATAGCCTTCTTGAGCAATATGGGTCGCTGTGCGAATTAATCGACGCAAAAGCGATTTTTCTTCAACAATTCGAGCATAATATTCGATATTAGCCGCTGTCGGAACAGATTCAGCCAATTCGGTTAAATAGATGACGCCGCCGACATCTTCTAAATCTTTAATAGCCGCTAGCTCTTCCGTCACGGTCACTACATCAACCGCTTTGCCGTCATCGTTCAGCTTCAGCATATGATTATATATTTTTTGATGGGCGGTACGGTAGAAATCTTCTGGTATCAAAATCTCAGAAGCAACCGTTAAAGCGGATGGCTCTAAGAAAATGGCTCCAAGAACAGCCTGTTCCGCTTCAATACTTTGCGGCGGAATTCGATCAGTCATAACATCGCTCATCGCTTACCTCTCCCTTAAAGAAAAATCTCGTTGATAAAAAAATGTGACCAGAAACATCCGATCACATTTTTTCAACCTTATTATTTTAGCATGAAACGAATTATTTTTCTTCCGTTACATGAACTTTTAATGTGGCAAATACTTCATTATGAAGCTTCACAGGCACATTTGTGTAACCTAATGCACGAATGCCATCTGGCAAATCCATTTTGCGCTTATCAAGCGTAATATTATGTGCTTTCTTTAATGCATCGGCAATTTGTTTCGTCGTTACGGAACCGAATAAACGGCCTCCTTCTCCTGCTTTAGTAGAAACTTCTACTGTTAATGCTTCGACGACTTCTTTTAATTTTTTTGCATCTTCTAATTCTTGTTTAACAAGCTCGGCTTGTTTTCTTTTTTGAGCATCTAATGCTTTTTGGTTGCCAGTTGTTGCTTCTACAGCTAAACCGTTTTTGATTAGAAAGTTATGAGCGTAACCATCGGCTACATTTTTAACTTCTCCTTTTTTACCTTTTCCTTTTACGTCTTGTAAGAATATAACTCTCATTCTTCATGACCTCCTTCAAAAAATTCATCGATTGCTTTTTGCAGCTGAATTTCTGCATCGGCAACGGTTGTTTGTTTCATCTGTGTGGCGGCATTCGATAAATGGCCTCCACCGTTTAATTGCTCCATGATCAATTGAACATTTACATCACCGAGCGAACGTGCACTAATCCCTATTATATCTTGTTCACGGTAGGCGATGACAAATGAAGCTTGTACCCCATCCATTGTGAGAAGGGTATCAGCCGCTTGTGCAATCATGACTGAATCATACACAGAATGGTTATTTCCTTTCGCAATAGCAATGCCACCCCGATAAAAATAGACCGTTTCAATAATTTGTGACCGTTGAATATACGTATCAACATCCTCTTTCAAAAACTTTTGAACGAGGATGGTATCCGCTCCATGAGCCCGTAAATAGGAGGCCGCGTCGAACGTTCTTGAACCCGTTCTAAGTGAGAAGCTTTTCGTATCGACCACAATTCCCGCCAATAGAGCTGTTGCCTCAAGCCTATTCACTTTCTTCACTTTCGGCTGATATTCAAGCAACTCGGTGATTAATTCGGCCGTGGATGAAGCATAAGGCTCCATATAGACGAGCAGTGGGTTTTTAATAAATTCTTCCCCTCGACGATGATGATCAATCACAACAACCTTCTCGACCTTATTCAAAAGCTTTTCCTCAATCACTAGCGAAGGTTTATGCGTATCGACAATAACCAGTAACGTATCATCTGTTGCTATATCTAAAGCTTCTTCTGGTGTAATCACACGAGAATATAGATCCGAACTGTTCTTGACTTCCGCCATTAAACGTTTGACGGCCGTATCAATTTCCGAGGCATTAAGGACGATATATCCTTCCCGGTCATTCATTTCTGCCACGCGTCGAATACCCATAGATGCTCCAATCGCATCCATATCGGGGTATTTATGTCCCATGACAATCACTTTGTCACTTTCAGTTACTAATTCTTTTAACGCATGAGAAATCACACGGGCTCTGACGCGCGTTCTCTTTTCCATAGGGTTTGTCTTCCCACCATAAAACTTTACTTTTCCATTTAATTGTTTGATTGCTACTTGATCACCACCACGACCGAGAGCTAAGTCTAAGCTTGATTGAGCTATATCCCCAAGCTCTGGTAATGATATGTCTCCTTGTCCTACACCGATACTTAACGTTAAGGAAGCAGCTTGTTTCGCTGTCCTTTCTCGCACCTCATCCAAAATGGAGAATTTCGTTTCTTCAAGCTTGTGTAATATTCTTTGGTTCAGTACAGCAAAGAAACGCTCAGAAGAAATACGCTTTAAAAAGATACCATACTCTTTTGCCCAATTATTCAAAATAGAGGTGACCATACTATTTAAATGGCTACGGGTCTGGTCATCCATTCCCTGCGTTAAATCGTCATAGTTATCTAAGTAAATAATCAATAGTGCCGTTTGTTCTTCCTCTTGTTTTCGGGCAACTTTCATTTGCTCTGAAATATCGATAAAGTAAAGCAATTTTTCTTTCGGCTTGATCATCACATTAAATTCCTGTTCATTTAATTGAATGATATCGCCTTTTTCATTTTTAATAATTGGAATAACCGCTTCTGCAACCTCGTATAAAGAATCTCCTGCCAACGTATCCTTTTGAAAATAGGACAAAAGGAAAGAGTTTGCCCATTCTATGTAATAGTCTTCGTTATACAAAAGGATCCCTATCGGCAGTTCCATTACGGCTTCTTCTCCAATCCACTTCACCCTTTTGGAAAGTGTGGTTACATAAAGTTCAATTTCTTCATGAATCTTTCTTTCCGCCCGGAACAAGAGAAAAAAAACAATGGCGCCTATTGCTAAACCAACTAATGCCGCGAACCAGTTGTAAAAAGCAAGCACAACTAATGAGAGAAATAAAACCAACATGATTCCATATAGCAGAAGTTGAATCTTCTGCCGACTGTAGTAAGAAAGCATCATTTCAGCTCCTAAAATTAAAAGTAAAGCAACAAGTTATGGTTTTTGTTGAAGGCGCTGTCGCAAATCAAAACCTAAGTCAATTATACCTAATAATCTTACAAGATAAAGAAGCGGAAGAAATAGAATTGAAAAAATCGTTAAAACGATTGGCGCAGCTTTAGACCATTTCTTTATATAAGCAAAGAAATAGAAAAAAGATAGCCCTTGTATAATTAAACAAAATTGCAACATAAACATTAAGTTTACATAGGTTGAGTACCAGGCACTCCCTGCTTCTGGGATTGCGACAAAGCTCAGAAGCAACAAGATTAAATAGTACCATAAAAGGCTTGTAGGCATTCTCCACATCCGAAACGGTTGGAAATGAGGAACATCAATCTTTAACTTTTTTAATATAGGAAAGTTCACAAGAATAAATAAAAGTACCGCTGCAAAAGCAACTAAAACAAATAAACTAGGAGTTAAAGTACTGAAAAAGGAGATTCCTTCCTGAATTTGTTCCACTGCTTCTTCCGGCAACGGTTGACCAAGCTCTTTCATTAAGTCCACCGACTCTTGAAAAGAACGCTTAAACGCTTCGTTCATTTTTGTTGCCATATTGACCCCAGTAAGCAAAATCGTCGATACGTATAACAAGATAATATTCAACAAAAATGTCAGACTTCCTGCCATAAATATAGACAGCTTATCTAGTTTTTTGTACACCATACTTCCCATAACAATCCCGGTAGAACCAAAAGCTAGTGCTAGCGGCACTGCCCCCAATCCTCCAACTACACTCGCTGCCAGCAAACTAATCAATCCAAAAATCACCGATGGTTTCACTGGATATTTAGCACTAAACACTAAAAAAGGAAGGACGAGAAATAAGCTAGATACCAGGGATAATCCTGGAACATAAATTGTTACCAACAAAAGAACCATAAACAGCGCCAGCATCCATATTCCTTCATTTAATACTTTTTTCTTTTCCACTCAAACACCTCATTAAATAATAGCTGACACACTTTCCAAATTACCCACTCTAAACAGAAAGTGACCATCCCTACTATTTTATCCTCCTTTTCCTCTTCCTTCAACTAAAGAAAAGCGGAAGGCCCCGTTCTTACCTCTAGTCAAGTAGTTTTAGATGAATTTTATTTAGTTAGATGAATTTGTTTCTGTAGGAAGGGGTACCCCTTCCTACAGAAACAAATTTGCGCATACCAAAAAGACCTAACGAAATTTCGTTTTTTTCGAAAGGTCAAATATGTTATAGTAGGACTAACCAATTACGAACAGGTTGAGGCTGTTTCGTAGTCATAAGTGATATGGTGTGTGATCAGGTGAAATGCCACTTTCAAAAACTTGTTCACACAGGCAATCGACGCAACTTTATGGGGCTTTCCTTGAGGTTGCGTTTTTAATTTGTCATAGTAATCCACCAAATGATTTCCACCGAATCGACGTAATGTAATCATGGTCTGAACCATATAAAACAAGATTTTTCGTAGCTTGTTGTTTCCTCGTTTATTGATCTTATCTTTGTAATAGGTATTTCCTGATTGATAACGCATCACATCAATACCAACATAGGCATTTAACTGCTTGTGGTTCTTGAAACGGCGAATATCCCCAAGCTCTCCAATCAGACGAACAGCTGTCGCTTCTCCGATACCGGGAAATGAAATCAGTACGTTGTATTCGGTTCTTTCCTTTGAGAGCTCGACCATTTGTTTCACAAGCCCTTCTTTCTTTTCTTTTAAATCAGAGATCCTTTTCGCATAGTCACGTACTTGTTCACAACGCACATCCTCTTTTGAAATGGCTGGATACGAATCTTTCGCAGCTTCTAGTAAAGCGAGTCCTTTCGCTTCTGCTCGCGAAAGAGATAGATTCTTCCTTGTATTTGCTTTTAGCCGATTACGAATGATGGTTTTGGAACAAGTGAGTACCTCATCTGGATGCGGATAGAGCTGCACAATATTGAGAAAAAGGGCCGAGCGTGTTGAAAATATGATTTCTAATTCTGGAAAACTGAGTTGTAGAATGGCATGCAGGCGACTGAAAAGATGAGTGATTTCACGATCTAGTTCATCATAATAACGTGTGAGTGATCGCATTTGTTTATAATAGCCTTCTTCTTGATAAGTAGCTGTACGCTCTACTTTAAAATGTGATTTTGCCAGTTCATGTGCATCGCTTTTGTCTGTTTTTTGTCGACGCATCGATGCCATTTGAAGATTCGCTTCAAGAGGGTTCACTCGATGGTAGATATAACCTTCTGTTTGGAAAAAGCGTTCTAATGATGCGGAATAAACACCTGTCGCTTCAAATACAATCTCTGGTGCTTGTCCATCCTGTTTTGTTAATGTTTGGAGTTTTTCGTTCAAAGCTTCAAATGAGGGTTTGGTATGAAGAATTTCTCCTTCAAATTCACATTGACGATATTGGTTATAAATCACCATCGTACTTTTCCCCATACTCACATCAAGAGCGACTACATGTTGCATATTCATTTCTCCTTCTTAGCCAATCATAGAAGTCTTCACAGGGCCTTATCGATTCCCTTTTCTTATACACGATCTCTACGGATCCAACATACTAAACTGATTCACATAAGGGTGTGAAGTTGGTCGGTTTTTGAAACGGACTCGATTTGGTCCCAGGGGCCGTTCGACCTTTCTTCACTTCTACTATAAAAAAATAGTAGCACAAACCTTGGCCTTGGTTTGTGCTACTAATGTTAGTATGTTTTAGCGACGTATGGACTGGAGCAATCCGCACGAGATAAAGGAAACACGATGAACGATAGTGAATCGATGTTGACTTATCACAAGGAGGATTGTAGAAGTCCACTAGGCGCTGGGGACTGTAGCTAGACAATAAAGAAAAGCGGAGCCGACTGTTTAGACACGAAAAGCAAATGTTCTGACACTAGAAAAGCGAAAGGACCCGGTACTGCTATACAAACAACAAACTCGCCAACCTATAAAAACAGGAGGCGAGTATCAAAAGTAACGTCCATACCGATCTAATTCACTGATCGATTCGCTCCATCTTGAAAACGAAAGCGCTGAATCGATTGTTGCAGCTCCTGATTCAGCTCATTCAACTGATCAGTCGCAGTCATAACAGATTGAACCGTTCTTAATTGTTCATCTGTATGGTTATTTACTTTTTCACAGGATACTGCTGTCTGTTCAGAAAGCGCAGCCATATAACTAGATAAATCAAGAAGTTCATCTTTTCTAACCGCTACTTGCTGCATATCAAGATGTAGTGAGTCGATTAACTCCTTCAGATTATCCATCAGTGTAGAGTTGTTCTCAAAAATTTGATTGGCTTGTTTTACCGCTTTGGTTTGTTCTGAGAAATTCTCCTTTGTTTGAAAAATTTGACTCACTGCCTTGTTGGAGCCTTCTAGAATGATTGCGATCATTTCTTGAATTTCTTGTGTTGCTTGGCTAGATTGTTCAGCAAGCTTGCGAACTTCTTGAGCAACGACTGAAAATCCTTTTCCATAAGTCCCTGCTCGAGCAGCTTCAATGCTCGCATTTAAAGCTAACAAATTCGTTTGGGCTGAAATATCTGTAATCGTATGAATGATTGTTTCAATTTGTTGAATTTCATTTCCTAACTCGGTTATCACTTGCTCTGTTGAGTCGATAAATTTCTTTGAGGTATCATTAGATTGCTGTAAAGAGTAAATGTGAGCCACCCCTCGTTGATTAGCCCGGTCGGCATCTAAGGCAAAAGCAGACATCTTCTCCGTTTTATTCGAAACGGCATTAATAATTTCACTTAAGCCTTCAGATTGTTCTTTAGCTGATTGGGCTTTATTTGCAGAGCTAGCCGACTCAACAGCAATTTCGTTGATCTCTACGACCGTACGTTCACTGGAAACGGCTGATATTTCTGCCGTTGTTTTTAATTCATGAATGGATTCTCTGACGTTTTGTGCTGATTGTGAAACAACTGCAATAATATTTCTCATACTATCAATCATATGATTGAAGCTATGACCTAGTTGAGAGACTTCATCCCTACCGTTTATCTGCACTTTCATATGTAAATTGCCTTTAGCGACTTCACTAACCGATTGATTCAACTGCTCAATTGGTTTCGTTATTTTAGCTGATAAATAGTAAATAACTATCATCATGATCACAAAAATGGACAGCGCAGTAATGAATAATATTTGTCTAATTTCTTTCGCTACACTGATTAATTCTTCTTCATTGAACACCGCTCCCACTGTCCAGTTCGTATGATCCACCCTCTGATAAACAAACAGCTGATTTTCACCTTGATCTATTGATATTCCACTATCCTTCTCGCTAGTCACTGCCCCTTTAAATAAAGGCTGCTCGGTTAAATTCTTTCCTTTTTCTTTTGGGTGAACAATTGCATCCCCATTTTCCGCCATAATGACAGGATATCCTTTATACCCAACATCTAAATCATTAATATGGTTGGTCAGGCTCGTCAAATTAATATCCGCCCCTACTACCCCGATTAAGTTCTTTCCACTATATAATGATTTCGATACGGTAATAATATAATTCCCTGACTCATTTTCATATGGTTGACTCCATACAGCGGAGTTCTTGTCGTTAACGGCTGACGTAAACCAGCTTTGACTAGTCGGATCATAATCATTAGGTAGCTTAGTAGCAGGTACCATTTTAAATTGTTTATTCGGTGCCACGAAATACACATTCAATACATCTTGATATAAACGAGTATATTGATTGAAAATCTCTTGAAGATCTCTTTCAGCCAGGCTTTTTACTTCCGCAGTCGCGTTTATCGATTGACCATATGCTTTGACTTGTTGGCTTTCTGATAATAACTGAATACTCTCATCATATTTTTGTAAAAACTGTTGAGAAGAGTGCTCTAATTCTTTCACAATTCCTTTTGTCTGCTCTAAAACATTTGCCTTTGTTTTCTCTTCCGCTTTCCATCCTGTAAAAATAATTATAAAAGCAAATGAACTGAATAATAAAATAGAAATAGGTACTATGAACTTTAATCGAATAGATCTCAGTTGATTCACGCCTTTCTATAGCATCACTGTTTTTAATTATAGTCTCTTTTACCTATCGGTTATATAGAACTATTGTAAAGATTTTGTTTATTTTACTTTTGCAACAAAAACAGCACATCGACTAAATCGCCGATGTGCTGTTATGATCAATTCAATTTAAAACGCTCTACCGCGTGTTTCAATTCAATACTTAATCCCATCAAGCTTTCTGATGACCTTGTGACTAATTCAATCGCTCGAAGCTGTTCATCAGCAGAAGCACTAATTTCTTCACTAGCAGCTGCTGATTGTTCAGATGCTGCTGCAATACCTTCCATCACTTGTAGTACTTCATTTTTCGCCTCAGCCGCTTCAAGAATTTCACTATTAATTCTCGTAATAGCATTTTCCATGTCCTCTACTAAGGAAGAGATGCGGGTAAATATTTTCTCCGTTGCTTCTACAACGACCGTCTGCTGATCAAAGTTCTCTTTCGTTTTTATCATTTGGTTCACTACTTGATGTGATCCACCTTGTATATCCGTGATAATTTCTTTCACTTGATCTGTAGCTTCCCCTGATTGCTCAGCTAGCTTTCGAACCTCATCTGCTACTACCGCGAATCCTTTTCCATGTTCTCCCGCACGAGCCGCTTCAATCGAGGCATTTAACGCAAGCAGATTCGTTTGAGCAGAAATATCAGTAATCGTTTGGATGACAAGCTCAATTGATTTGATTTTTGTTTCTAAAGCGGTGATCACTTCTTCCATCTCATCAATATACTGCTTGGATTCTATACTTGATTGGCCTAGCTCTTGTATTTGGCGAAGACCTGCTTTCTGTGCTTCCTCAGCTTTCTTCGCGGCATTTGCCATATCTGCTGCTTGATTCGTAATAATGTTCATCTGGTCACCGAGATGATGCGATCGCTCAGTTGCTTCAGCAGACTCTTCTGCCGACTTGGTTGCCCCTTTTGCAATTTCACTAATAGCAGTAGCAATCTGTTCACTTGACGCATTCGTCTCTTCTGACACTGCACTTAAATTTTCTGCTGCTTCTGTCACATTTGAAGCTGAATGATTGACCATTGAAATGATTTCTTTCATATTACTAGTCATTTCATTAAAAGAAGAAGCAAGCTGCCCTACCTCGTCTCGAGTTGTTACTTCTACTTGTACACTTAAGTCCCCTGTTGCTACTTTTCTAGCAGATTGTTGAAGCGTGTTAATAGGCTTCGTAATTTTAACTGAAATTATCCAAATCGATACGATCATTAGCACTAAAACAAACATTCCAGTAAGGATCAGTGTCTGTTGAATAGTTTTTGCTAAACTAAGCATGTTTTCTCGTTTATAGGATGCACCAATTTTCCATGCAGTATTTTCAACAGTATCATAGACAAATATACGATTCTCATCTTTAAACTGATAAGTAATAACACCTTTTGCCACAGAATCATTTAATATTTGTTGAATGAAATCATATTTACTTAAATCTTGTCCTTTTTCCGTAGGATGAGCGATGCCTAATCCTTGATCTGAAAAAACGACTGCATAGCCCTTATAACCAATATTCATATCACTAATTTTTTCTGTTAATGTAGTTAAATTAATGTCTGCTCCAAGCACACCAATTACTTTGTTCTGATCCTTCACTAACTTAGAAAGTGTTACGACATATTCACCGGTAGCTGCATCGACATAAGGTTCACTCCAAACGATGTCTTCACCTGATGCAACGGCTTGTTGATACCACTCTCGCGTTAACGGATTATAATCTTCCGGAAGTGAATTCGGATAAATATCCATTGTTCCTTTTGACGTAGCAAAATAAACATTCTCCACATCACCATATGAGTCTAAATAATCTCTTAATGCTTTTTCTAAAGACGCTTTTTGCTTACTGTTGCCTGACTTGATTATCTCATTCCCATAGTTTAATACAACAGGATGATCCGACAACAGATCGATGCTTTTTTCGTGTTGTCCTAAAAATAATTGAGTAGCCTCTTTCATTTGCTCAACCATTGCTTCTGTCTGATTGATAATTTCCTTCGTCATTCTTTTTTCCGTCTGATTATTAGTAAAGATAATAATAATGGCAAAAGACAGGACAAGTAATAGAATCAAAGGAATGATTAATTTGGCTTTAATTGACTTCAAAGTTACCACCACCTATTTATCTAATATGCTCTTCATTTATCCCGCATTAACAGGCTGTAAGACCCCCACCTCAACATGGCAGAAGGAGCATAGCCGTGTAAGTGGGCGATCAACAGCCCGTAAACGCCCGATCCGTTCAACTAACAATCAGTGGGGGATGGAGAAAACCCCCGCTGATTGAAGTTTCACTTTATTTATCGGCTTTTTTCAAAATAAATAAATATTTATTTGATATATATTTATTTGATATATATTAAGCAAGATACACAGCTATAGATACAAACAAAGCCAATAACATGGTGGATGAAGATTTCCCCCCTAAAATAGAAAAAAGCAACAAGGATGGCTTCCTTGTTGCTTAAATGATCTTTAATTATTCTCCAGATACGAATGGAAGAAGAGCCACCATACGAGCGCGTTTAATTGCGATTGTTAAACGACGTTGGTATTTAGCACTTGTTCCAGTTACGCGACGTGGAAGAATCTTTCCACGTTCAGAGATAAATTTTTTCAAAAGATCTACATCTTTATAATCGATATGTGTAATGCCGTTAGCTGTAAAGAAACATACTTTCCGGCGTTTACGTCCACCTCTACGTCCACCTGCCATATTCATTTCCCTCCTTTTTTTATCAATTAGAATGGAAGATCATCATCTGAAATATCGATCGGTTGACCATCATTTGCAAACGGATCTTCATCCACACGTGTATAACCTGAGTTATTATTGCTTCGTTGTTGATTCTGTTGCTCAAATGGGAAGTCTTGTTTCTTTTGTCCGCCGCCGTACATGCCATTGTCACCGCCACGCTGTTCATAATTAGAAGAAGCGCTTTTCGGCTCAAGAAACTGTACACTCTCGGCAAGAACTTCAGTTACATATACTCGACGACCATCTTGTCCCTCGTAGTTACGAGTTTGAAGGCGGCCATCTACTCCTGCTAAACTACCCTTTTTCAAAAAGTTTGCTACGTTCTCTGCTGGACGACGCCAAACAACACAATTAATGAAGTCGGCTTCACGTTCGCCCTGCTGATTCGTAAAAGCACGATTAACAGCTAATGTAAATGTAGAAACAGCGACCCCATTTGGCGTGTAACGAAGGTCCGGATCTTTAGTTAAACGACCAACTAAAATGACTCGGTTCATCATCAGAATCAACTCCTTTTTTCCTAAATGTTTCACGTGAAACATTTAGAAAGTGTAGTTTATTTAAACGGATTATTTTGCTTCTTCACGAACAACGATATGGCGGATAATGTCGTCGCTGATTTTCGCTAAACGGTCAAACTCTTCAACCGCAGCAGTTTCTGCGTTAGCGTGTACTAGTTGGTAGAAACCTTCACGGAAATCGTTAATTTCATACGCTAAACGACGTTTACCCCAATCTTTAGATTCGATGATCTCCGCACCGTTAGAAGTTAAAATGCCGTCAAAACGCTCAACAACAGCTTTTTTCGCTTCCTCATCAATGTTTGGGCGGATAATGTACATGAATTCGTACTTTTTCATCTTTCTGTCACCTCCTCATGGACTATACGGCTCTTTCCCTTTTGAAAAGAGCAAGGAGTAATTATTTCATTACTCACAATATAGAATTATAACACAATGGTCTTAATGATGCAACGTTATACATTAAATCTAAAATGAACAACGTCTCCATCTTTCATAATATATTCTTTACCTTCTAAACGGACCTTTCCAGCTTCTTTTGCCGCAGTCATTGAGCCAGTTGATACAAGGTCATCGTAAGAAACCGTTTCTGCACGAATGAAACCACGTTCAAAGTCGGTATGAATGACACCAGCACATTGAGGAGCTTTCATTCCTTCGCGGAACGTCCAAGCACGAACTTCTTGAACACCTGCTGTGAAGTAAGTAGCTAATCCTAATAAAGAGTAAGCTGCACGAATCAATTGGTCTAAACCAGATTCTTCAATGCCTAACTCTTGTAAAAACATTACTTTTTCTTCTTCATCAAGCTCCGCAATTTCCTCTTCAATTTTGGCACAAACAACGATCACTTCTGCATTGTCTTCAGCAGCAAATTCACGTACCTTTTGCAAATATTCATTTCCTGATGGATCAGCAATCTCATCTTCGCCTACATTCGCTACATATAACATAGGCTTTCTTGTTAATAGATGAAGCTGTTTCACAATTTTTTCTTGCTCATCGGTAAACTCGACTGTACGAGCTGGCTTATTTTCTTCTAATGCCGCTTTCAATTTAACTAAAATATCGTTTTCAATCACAGCTTCTTTGTCTTTTTGTTTCGCTAATTTAGCGACCCGAACAAGACGCTTGTCCACCGATTCAAGGTCAGCTAAAATTAATTCCAAGTTAATAACTTCAATATCATCAATTGGATCAACTTTTCCAGATACATGAGTGATGTTATCATCCGCAAAACAGCGAACCACTTGGCAAATCGCATCAACTTCACGAATGTGAGCCAGAAATTTATTTCCAAGCCCTTCTCCTTTGCTCGCTCCCTTTACGATCCCTGCAATATCTGTAAACTCAAACGCTGTTGGTACCGTTTTTTTCGGCTCCACCATCTCCGTTAATTTATTCAAACGCTCATCAGGTACCTCAACAATTCCAACGTTCGGATCAATCGTACAGAAAGGATAATTCGCTGATTCCGCACCCGCTTTTGTAATCGCATTAAATAATGTGGATTTACCTACGTTCGGCAAACCAACAATCCCTGCCGTTAATGCCATTTCGTTCACTCCTCTATTTAAAATCAAAAGATATATTTCTCTACCCTAAACCTTTCCCAATTATAAGAGTACACCATAAAAAAGGCAATAACTACAGAAAAGCGGAAAGCGCCGTTTAGCGACATATGAACTGGAGCGACCCGCACGAGATAAAGGAAAAACGAAAAGCGGAGCCAACTCGTTCAGTCGCGACAAGCAAAAGGCGAGCCGGCGGAAAGGTTGTTCTTTAACCTTTTGGACGGATTGACTTTTGTCCTCGAGCGACTAGTTGGCAGAGCTAGCCAACACGATGAACGATAGTGAATCGATGTTGACTTATCGCAAGGAGGAGTGCGGAAGTTCACTAGTCGCTGGCGCTTAGAACTAGACAGCGAAAAGCGGAAAGACCCCAAAAAGAAAACAGCAGCGTTCTTCATTCGCTACTGTTCTCAATGGGGCCTAGCACTTTTTTTATTTTTTTAGTAAATTCTCTTCGTGGAAGAATGACGCTATGACCGCATCCTTCACATTTAATGCGGATATCCATACCGAGACGGATAATTTTCCAGCGGTTTGTGCCGCATGGATGTGGTTTTTTCATTTCCACAATGTCATTTAAATCAAAGACTTTTTCCAATCCATCATCCCTCTTTTCTTTGCTTCGCTACGGCTTGTGCCTGCTCATCTCGAGAATACATGACAAGACGCGGGAACGGAATCTCTATTCCATTTTCCTCTAAACATTCTTTCACGTCTTTTCGAATATGCCTTGCTACAACAAAATGGTTCATCGGAGTCGTTTCTGCTGTAATCCTCATGACGACATCTGAGGCAGCTAACATTTGCACACCAAGCAATTGAGGTGGTGCAACAATTTGCTCGTATTTTTCAGGTAGCGTTTTTAATAATTCATTAATCACTCGTTCGGCTTCATTAATATTCTCCTCGTAAGCGATACTCACATCAACAACAGCAATACTATTATGAACCGAAAAATTGGTCACTTCTGTAATGATACCATTCGGTAAAATATGCAGTTCCCCTGTCCATTGTTTTATTTTTGTTGTGCGAAGGCCAATTTCTTCCACTGTTCCTTCAAACTGACCAATACGAACAACATCACCGACCGAAAATTGATCTTCAAAGATAATGAAAAATCCAGTAATGATGTCTTTTACAAGGCTTTGTGCACCAAAACCAACGGCTAACCCAACGACCCCAGCACCAGCAATTAAAGCTTTAATATCAAATGTTAAAATATCTAAAATGTTAATCAATGTAACGAAATAAACAACATAAGAGATAATATTCTCTATTAATTTTAATAATGTAGTTTCCCGACGTTCTGAAAGACCAAGCGGCGTTTTCGAACGAAGCAGGAAAAACTTACGCACAACCATTTTCGCTACTTTGATCACTATTCCCGATAGAATGAGAATGAAAACGATTTTTAAGGATCCTTTACCAATTGCCAACCAGAATTCTTCGCTTGTATAGTGCTTCCACATTGGCTCTATCATTCGCTGAAGTCTATCCATCATTATTTCCTCCTGTTCATGAACTGAGGGATCTTTTTTTATTTTACCAAGAACCATCACTAATTTGTAGTGACGGTTCTTTTAGATAAAATTCTGATTTTTCTAACATATAGATGTATAGAAAATAAAGGATTTCCGTATACTCTTACTATAATCTGCAGGAGGTGTGATATGAATCTTAAAAAAATGTTTAATCGAAAACCTGACTCATTAACCATTCATTATAAAGAGCAACAAGCTTCATCGATAGTTGCCGAGCATTTACTATCTTTATTACCACCACCCGGCACACAGCCAATCGTTTTTGCCTTTATCGGCACCGATCGGTCGACTGGTGATTCTCTCGGTCCATTAATTGGTACTTTGCTTTCAGAAAAACTATTACCTAGCTTCCATGTGTACGGAACACTTGAGCATCCTGTACATGCTGTCAATCTTTCTGACAAGCTATCTCTGATTCAAAAACAACATCAACATCCTTTTATCATCGGAACAGACGCTTGCTTAGGTACGTTAAAGAATATTGGAAATATCCAACTAGGCAATGGACCGGTGAAACCTGGGGCAGGGGTCAACAAAGAATTGCCAGCTGTAGGTGATGTTCATATTACTGGAACAGTTAATGTGAGCGGATTTATGGAATTTTTCGTTTTACAAAACACTCGACTACATTTAGTGATGAGCATGGCTAAAATCATTGCAAACGGCATCGCAAAGGCAAGTATTCACTATCAACTTTTAACAGATAACCAATTAGCTGAACATAACTACTATCAACCTTCCTTATTAAAAACAGAAGATTAATTAAAAGACATACTTGCTCATAAAAAATAGCTGCCGGCTATTGGCAGCTTATTAATTAAGCAAATCAAGGATACGATTTAAATCATCCACAGATAAAAATTCAATTTCAATCTTTCCATTTTGCTTATCTTTCATTTGTTTAATATGAACAGCTGTGCCAAATCGTTCTCGCAACACTTCTTCTCTTTCTTTCAACAAAGGATGCTTTTCTTGTTTCAGGGACGATGTTTCACGTGAAACATTTTCATTCGTTTGTTGAATGAGCCTTTCTAATTGACGAACGTTTAAATGCTCTTTTACCGTTTGGTCAGCCAGCTGGCTTATTTTTTCTTTATTTTTTAATCCAACGAGTGCTCGGCCATGTCCCATCGATAGCTTTCCATCCATAATATATTGCTGAACTTGTTCTGGTAACGTCAGCAAGCGGACATAGTTGGCGATATGTGAGCGACTTTTTCCCATTCGTTTCGCTAATTGTTCTTGTGTGAAATTCAATTTCTCCATCAATGTTTGGTAGGCGGTTGCCTCCTCAATTGTTGTTAAATCTTCACGTTGGAGATTTTCTAAAAGAGCCATCTCCATCATTTGTTGATCAGAGAGTCTGCGGACCACAACAGGAATCTTTTCTAGTTCAGCCGCCTTTGCTGCCCGAAAGCGTCTTTCTCCCACCACAATTTCATAGCCTTTAATGCTTTGACGAACAATAATAGGCTGCAAAATCCCATGCTCAATAATCGATGACTTCAACTCTTCGATGGCTTCTTCATTAAATATTTTACGCGGTTGATAAGGATTGGGCCGCAACTCTTTTAGTTTCACTTCCTTAACGGCTTCAGCGTTTTCAGGTTCTAAGTCCTTGAAGATGGCATTGATTCCTTTTCCTAACCCTTTAGCCATTAGCAGCTACCTCCTTTGCCAAATCTGTATAAACTTCCGCTCCTCTTGAACGTGCATCATATAAAATGACGGGTTGACCATGACTAGGTGCTTCACTTAGACGTATATTACGAGGAATAATCGTCCGATATACTCTATCTTGAAAATATTTTTTCACTTCTTCAATCACTTGAATTCCTAAATTTGTGCGAGCATCTAACATCGTCAAGAGCACACCTTCAATGTATAGTTCTTGATTTAAATGCTTTTGAACGAGTCGCACTGTATTCAATAACTGACTTAAACCTTCAAGCGCATAGTATTCACATTGCACAGGAATAATGACTGAATCCGCAGCCGTTAGTGCATTGATTGTAAGCAATCCGAGTGAGGGGGGACAATCAATGATGATGTAATCATACTCATCACGAATCTCTTCTAATGCACGTTTTAAACGAACTTCTCTTGAAATGGTTGGTACAAGTTCAATCTCTGCGCCAGCAAGTGCAATGGTGGCTGGCACAACAAAAAAATGCTCAATTTCCGTTGGCTTAATCGTATCGGCTAATTCTACACCATCGACTAATACATCATAAATACAATGCTCAACTTCCCCCTTTTCGATGCCAGAACCACTTGTCGCATTTCCTTGGGGATCAATATCAATTAACAACACTTTCTTGTTTAAAAAGGCTAAACAAGCTCCTAAGTTTACACATGTTGTTGTTTTACCTACTCCGCCTTTTTGATTAGCTATAGCAATGACTTTTCCCATTTGAACCACCTACCTTCTCTTATCCCTTGAAACTATGTTTTCTCTATTTTAACAAATATCACCTCTTTCGTTATCATTCCATGAATAAATTCTTTTGATTTGAATAAATAAAAAGGGTGAAGTCCATCCCTGGTCATTCACCCTTGTGATTTTTTCTTTGGTATTTTAATAGTAATTTGATAAAAGTCTTCAAATTCCTCTTCTTGCGATTTCAAGTCAATGCCACTGTCTGACACCATAGATAGGGACTGACGAATCGTATTCACGGCAATTCGAACGTCTTTACTAACGGCTTTTCGACGTGGTTTTGGCGCTTCATTCGATGCTGTTAGCCATTGAGCAACTCGATCCTCTACCTGCTTGACGTTTAATTGCTTTTCAATGATCTCATTCATCAACTGAGTTTGCTTTTCTTCATCTTTCAGCGGAATTAATGCTCTTGCATGACGTTCGGTTATTTGCTTTTGCATGATCGCTTCTTGTATTTCTTGAGGAAGCTTTAATAGACGCAACTTATTCGCTACCGTTGATTGGCCTTTTCCAAGACGCTGAGCCAGAGCTTCTTGTGTTAATTGATGAAGTTCTAGTAATTTTGCATAAGCTAGTGCTTCTTCAATAGCTGATAGCTCTTCCCTTTGTAAATTCTCTATTAAGGCAACGGAAGCTGTTTCTTTATCGTCCATATTATTTATAATTGCAGGAACTGCGTCCCAATTTAATGTTTGGACTGCTCGCCAACGACGCTCACCGGCAATCAATTCATAGCGGCCATCTTCCATTTCACGAACGACGATTGGTTGAATAATCCCATGTGTATGAATGGTTCGAGCTAATTCTTCTATTTTCTGATCATCAAATACTGTTCTTGGCTGAAAACGATTGGGAACTATTTCGGAAACCGGAATCTTTTTTATATTTTCTCCCTTGGCCACTGGCTTCCCCGGCTGTTCTTCAGCTGCTTTTTCTCCTATGTTAAAAAAACGAGAGAAAGGACGCTTCATGATCCCTACACCACCTTTAACAAACTCCCTGTATACGTATTCTCTCTATGCTCATTATGTTCCTTCTTAATTTTACACCATGCTTATGTAAAGTAAAGTTGTCCACATGTGGACAACTTTACTCAATTGGTGATTTGTTTGGTGTACCTGGTTTTCTCGGATATTTTTTTGGTGTGGCTTTTTCTTTTTTGATCACCATGATCGTTCGATCACTTTCCTCCATTGGTAGCATAAAAGAATAGGTGTCTTGTACTTTGCCACCAAGAACGGTAATCGCTTTCTTTCCATTTTGTAATTCTTCTTCCGCACTCGCTGCTTTCATTGCAAGAAAAACACCGCCTTTTTTCACAAGCGGCAAACATAACTCACTTAATACAGACATTCTCGCTACCGCTCGCGCCATGACAATGTCATATTGCTCACGGTGTTCTGGAAGCACACCAAATGTTTCGGCACGATCATGGAAAAAATGAACATTTTCTAATTTTAATTCGTTAGCTAAATGGTTCAAAAATGTAATTCTTTTATTTAAAGAATCAACAATGGTTACACGTAAGTTCGGAAAAGCAATCTTTAATGGGATACTTGGAAATCCTGCTCCTGCTCCAACGTCACAGATCGTTAATTCACCAGAAAAATCATAGTAAAAGGCCGCTGATAACGAATCATAAAAGTGTTTTAAATACACTTCTTCTTTTTCTGTAATGGCCGTTAAATTCATCTTTTCATTCCATTCAACGAGCAGCTCATAATATAAATCAAATTGTTCAAGCTGGGAAGAAGAAAGGTGAATACCTTTCTCCTCAAGCAGCTTTAGGAATTGTTCTTTATTCATGCTTCATTCATCCCTTCACTAAAGTTAACTTCCTACACGAGCAATCCGGCCTTGTTCAATATAAACAAGAAGAATAGAAATATCCGCTGGATTGACCCCTGAGATCCGGGAAGCTTGAGCAATCGATAGCGGTCGAACTTCAATTAATTTTTGTCGAGCTTCCGTTGCTAATCCACTAATTGCTTCGTAATCAATATCTTCAGGAATTTTTTTATTTTCCATTTTCTTCAATTTTTCCACTTGCTGAAGTGATTTTTCAATATAACCTTCATATTTAACCTGAACTTCTACTTGTTCTTCTACTTCAGCACCCATTTCAACATCAGCAGGGACAAGTTGCTTAATATGTCCATAGATCATTTCTGGACGTTTCAGTAAATCAGATGCACGAATACCATCCTTTAATTCACTTCCACCAGCTTCGCGAATTAATGTTTGCGTAGCTTCGTTCGGTTTAATAATGATCGATTTCAATCGCTCAATTTCCCCGGCAATATCTTCTTTCTTCTTCGTAAAACGCTCATAACGACCTTGTGAAATTAAGCCAATTTGACGACCAATTTCAGTTAAACGAAGATCAGCATTATCATGACGAAGAAGGAGACGATACTCGGCACGTGATGTAAGCAAACGATAAGGCTCGTTCGTTCCCTTCGTAATTAAGTCATCAATTAATACACCGATATAAGCATCTGAACGGCTTAAAATCACTTCTTCTTTATTAAGTACACGGCAGGCTGCATTAATTCCGGCCATTAAGCCTTGACCTGCTGCTTCTTCATAACCGGATGTACCATTAATTTGGCCAGCTGTATAAAGATTTTTCACTTTTTTTGTTTCTAATGTTGGCCAAAGTTGCGTTGGCACCATCGCATCATATTCAATCGCATAGCCAGCACGCATTAATTGAGCTTTTTCTAAACCTGGGATTGTTTTCAACATGCGATACTGCACATCTTCCGGCAAGCTTGATGAAAGCCCTTGAACGTATACTTCCTCTGTATTTCGGCCTTCTGGTTCAAGGAAGATTTGATGCCGCGGTTTATCGTTAAAACGAACGACTTTATCTTCAATGGACGGGCAATAGCGTGGTCCTCTTCCTTTGATCATACCGGAAAACATTGGCGAACGATGAAGATTTTCACCGATAATAGCATGGGTATGTTCATTAGTATAAGTTAACCAACATGGCAGCTGATCCGTAATAAATTGGGTTGTTTCATAGCTAAATGCCCGTGGTTCATCATCGCCAGGTTGAATTTCTGTTTTACTATAATCGATCGTCCGACTGTTCACACGCGGTGGGGTTCCTGTTTTAAAACGCACAAGGTCAAATCCAAGCTCTTTTAAATGATCAGAAAGTTGAATCGATGGTTGCTGGTTATTTGGTCCACTAGAGTATTTTAAATCACCGATAATGATTTCTCCGCGCAAAAATGTACCCGTTGTAATAATGACCGCTTTCGATTCATACATCGCACCCGTTTGTGTCACAACCCCGCGACATTCTCCATCTTCAACGATAAGACGTTCAACCATGCCTTGAATTAACGTTAAATTCTCTTCATTTTCGATCGTTTTTTTCATTTCTTGCTGATAAAGGATTTTATCCGCTTGTGCTCTCAACGCACGCACAGCTGGTCCTTTTCCTGTATTAAGCATACGCATTTGAATATGGGTTTTATCAATATTTTTGCCCATTTCTCCGCCCAATGCATCAATTTCACGAACGACGATTCCTTTTGCTGGTCCTCCGATCGATGGATTACACGGCATGTAGGCGATCATATCAAGGTTAATCGTTACCATTAATGTTTTTGCTCCCATGCGAGCAGCAGCAAGACCTGCTTCCACTCCAGCATGACCCGCTCCAACAACGACAACATCGTATTGACCAGCTTCATATTGTGCCATAACTATTTCCTCCTTTATTGATTTTATTTTCCTAAACAAAATTGTGAGAACAACTGATCAATTAAGCTTTCATGAACACTTTCGCCAATGATTTCGCCTAATAATTCCCACGTTCTAGTTAAATCAATTTGAACAATATCGATGGGTGTACCCATTTCTGTATTTTCAATCGCATCGGTAATTGCTGTGAGTGCCTGATTTAATAAGGCAATATGACGAGAATTAGATACATAGGTCATGTCGCCTGCTTCAATCGAGCCTGAAAAGAACAGGGAGGAGATGGCTTCTTCTAGTTCATCAATTCCTTGCTCTTCTAATAAGGACGTTGTCACAAGCTGCTTATCATGTGTTAGCTCCCTGACTCGGTCCATATCAATTTTTTGTTCTAAGTCGGTTTTATTGACGATCACAATAACATCCATACCTTCTACTGCTTCAAACAAATTCTCATCTTCCATTGTTAACAGATCGGAGTAATTTAACACGAGTAAAATTAAGTCTGCTTCTTTTAATACTTGACGAGAACGCTCTACTCCAATTCTTTCAACGATATCTTCCGTTTCGCGAATACCCGCCGTATCGACTAGTCGAAGAGGTACCCCACGAACATTGACATACTCTTCAATGACATCCCGTGTCGTGCCAGGAATATCAGTGACAATCGCTTTATTTTCATGTACAAGAGCGTTTAGTAGCGATGATTTCCCAACGTTTGGACGTCCGATAATCACTGTAGACAATCCTTCACGCAAAATTTTTCCTTGTTCAGATGTGCGTAGCAATTTATCGATTTCACTTTTTACATGTGTTGATTTTTCAAGCAGCACACGATGCGTCATTTCTTCTACATCATCATACTCCGGATAATCAATGTTAACCTCTACATGGGCAAGAATTTCAAGAATCTCCTGACGAAGCTTGCGTATCAGCTTCGAAAGACGTCCTTCCATTTGATTCAGGGCGACATTCATCGCTCGATCTGTTTTCGCCCGAATTAAGTCCATCACGGCTTCCGCCTGTGATAAATCAATACGGCCATTTAAAAAAGCCCGCTTTGTAAATTCTCCAGGCTCTGCTAGACGTGCTCCTTGATTGAGAACAAGCTGTAGCACACGATTGACAGACACTAAACCACCGTGACAGTTAATCTCAACCACATCTTCGCGCGTAAATGTTTTCGGTCCTTTCATTAAAGACAACATAACCTCTTCAACGATCTGACCTGTTTTAGGATCGATTAAATGTCCATAGTGAATCGTATGGCTATCTACTTCCTTTAAACATTTCCCACTTGGACTTTTAAACACTTGATCGGCAATCGAAATCGCTTCATCTCCACTTAAACGTACAATCGCAATTGCGCCTTCTCCCATTGGAGTTGAAACAGCCGCTATTGTATCAAATTCCATGTTCTTCACCTCTTTCTTCCTTTATGCTCATTTATATAAATCGTAAATTTTTATCCTTAAACCATTAGAATAACACAGGACAATCATTTTAAAAAGAAGGCCATTTATCCACAACCTTCTTTTTTAACCGTTACTATTTTAACTTATTCATGTGTGGATAACAATAAAATATGTGAGCGTACACATTTAGGGACAATTATAAACCTTTTATAAAACCTCAACTTTACTCACACAAAAAAGAGGTATCCCCACTTATTATACATTGGGGGTACCTCTTTCATTTTGACTTCATACCATTTCTTTATTTGTTTGCTGAAGCGGGTATGCTTGTACCAGATTTGTTAATAATGAATGTTTGAACAATCATAAAAGCATTACCTACCACCCAATATAAGGATAAAGCGGCTGGTAAGTTGACAGCAAAGACGATAATCATGATCGGCATGAGCCAAAGCATCATCGTCATTTGTGGATTTGGGGTCGTCATTCCTGCCATCATTAGCTTTTGCTGAAGGAATGTCGTTGCTCCCGCAAAAAGTGGAAGGAGAAACAATGGATCTGGAGAACCAAGATCGAACCATAGGAAGCTATCGTGTTTAATCGCTTCTGTTCTCATAATCGCTTGATAGAAACCAAAGATGATTGGCATTTGAATAAGCAATGGAAAACAACCAGCAAGCGGATTGACACCATACTGTTGAAACAGCGCCATGGTTTCCTGCTGCATTTTCTGCTGAGAAACTGCATCTTTTGACTTATATTTCTCTTTAATTTTTTGCATTTCTGGTTGAAGAGCTTGCATTGCTTTGGTATTTTTCGTCTGTTTAATCATTAATGGCAAAATAATTAGACGAATAATGATCGTAACAATGATAATTGCCCATCCAAAACTGTTTACCACTTCTGCTGTCTTTACAATGACTTGAGAAAGCGGATAAACGACAAACTCATTCCAGAAGCCTTCACTTTCCGATGTAATTTCTTGATCTACTTCCGTACAACCAGATAACAACATCATAGTTGCCACTAAGAAGGCTAGGGTGAAACTCTTCCGTCTCAAACTATTATTCCCCCTATCAACTTTCTTTAAGAAGAGTCTGTTTCATTCAGACTCTTCGCTTTTAGACTTGTGATGATTCATATTTAATGCTTTTGCTCTTTTCAACACATGGATCATACTTTTTTTGACTTCAAGACAAGTCATCTCAGCTGCTGGCTTTCTAGCAATAACGACATAATCAAAACCCGGTTGAATTTGCTCTTTTAATTCTGTAAAGCTCTGTCTAATATAGCGTTTAATTCGATTGCGTGTGACCGCATTACCGATCTTTTTACTTACAGATAATCCAATCCGAAAAGGAGCCTTTTGTTCGGACTTGTACATATATACAACAAATTGTCGATTGGCAAATGACTTTCCGCCATTAAATACGGATTGAAACTCACTATTCTTCTTAATCCGAAATGTCTTTTTCATCAGTCTAGCCACCCGCTCAAACATGTATTAAATGAATTGATTTATTAGAAAAAAAGACCACTGAGATTTTTCAGTGGCCTATGCAGATAATACTTTTCTTCCTTTAGCACGACGACGAGCTAGTACACGACGGCCGTTTTTAGAACTCATGCGGTTACGGAAACCGTGAACTTTACTTCTTTTACGCTTATTTGGTTGGTAAGTTCTTTTCATTATAAAACACCTCCCTAAAGGATCGGTAAAATTTAATCGTTTAAGACAGTCTTTTTGATTATAAAGATCAAGCTTTATTCTGTCAACCACTTCTCTAAATTTTTAAGTCCTGCAAAAATTTAAACGCTTGATCCGTTCTCTGAATGTCTTCGAAAAATTTTTCTTTCCATCCATTTAACAACTTCACTTTATATGCTTTATATAGCTGTGGATAGTTTTTGACACCATTTTTCATTATCCACAACCCTTACTGACAACTTTTTCACAAATACACCCCTGTGGAAAAGTATTTTTCACAACTGGATATAACTGTGGATAAATTTCAAAACTCATTGCAACTGCTTTAATTATCTGCTATTATTATTTTGTTTTCACTCTGGATGAGTTATTATAGTTTTATAGTTATCCACAAAGTGTGAATAGTTTGTGGAAAAGATACTCACGCCCTATGAAAAAGATTATCCACAGGCTGTGAATTCTGTCGAAAAACTATTTATTTCCTTATTATATATTTACTCACAACCAAAGGGTTGCATAAATATACGTTTTGTTCTTGGACTACTTAAACAAAGGTTGTACAATCCAACAGAAGGAGGGGGAC